>JAYOAN010000045.1:0-4870 GCA_038104285.1 Halieaceae bacterium | reverse complement strand
CTCAGTCAGCCGCTCAGTCAGCCGCTCAGTCAGCCGCTCAGTCAGCCGCTCAGTCAGCCGCTCAGTCGCAGAATGTTTAATGTGAGATCTTGAATGGGTGAAGACGCAATAGGCGCGGCGTCAGAGCCCTCAGCCTAGTCGCATTGATAAATCGAGGGGTATCACCACCTTCGTTAATGCACCGATGGATATGAAATCAACGCCGGTTTCAGCGATACCTCGCAAGGTTGCCTCAGTTACATTTCCCGAGGCTTCGAGCTCTGCGTTCCCTGCGGTCATGGCAACCGCTTTGCGCATATCCCCGAGTGTGAAGTTGTCGAGCATGATTCGGTCGGCACCGGCGGTAAGCGCCTGCTCAAGTTCATCGAGAGTCTCAACCTCAACTTCCACCGGTTTGCCGGGAGCGTTTTGTCGAGCTTGTTCAACCGCTTCTTGAATGCCACCGCAGGCAGCAATGTGATTCTCTTTGATTAGGAATGCATCGAATAAACCAATACGATGGTTGAAACAGCCCCCGCAGGTAACCGCGTATTTCTGAGCGTTTCGAAAGCCGGGAATGGTTTTGCGGGTGTCGAGCAACTTGGTTTTGGTTCCCTCGATAATACTCGCTAGCGACGCGCTGTAGCTCGCTGTTCCAGAGAGCATTTGGAGGAAGTTGAGCGCCGCGCGCTCGCCCGTCAGGATGCTTCTCGCATTTCCTTCGAGCGTGAAGAGCACGTCGTTGGCAACGAGTGCATCGCCATCAGACTTTTGCCAAATGACTTTGACAGCAGGGTCTACAGCGGCAAAAACAGCGTCCACGAACTGTGTGCCGCAGAGAACCCCCGCTTCGCGTGTGATCACCGTCGCAGTTGCCTGTTCGTTGCGGTCCACTAACCCTGCAGTGATGTCGCCACTACCGATATCCTCGTCTAGGGCGAGTTTTACGATGGGGTCGATGTCGTTTTGAGTTAGCACGCGGCAGTGTCCTTTGGGCGGGCCCTGATATGATGCGGTATTGAAACACAAGCAAGGCCAAGATTTTTACGTGATCGACAATAAACACGGGCAAATTATCGCTGGGTGGCTACAGGGCTGTAAGCACGTGGCTTCGCCCAATTGTGGGCCGCGGCCTGTCGGTGGCCCGGTTGAGCTTGTGGTGGTGCACAACATTTCACTGCCGCCCGGTGAGTTCGGTGGGTCTCACATCGAGGAGTTCTTTACTAATCGGCTGGATCCCCAGGGGCACCCCTACTTTACTGAGATAGCCGACTTAACCGTATCGGCACACTTCCTGATTCGTCGGAACGGCGAGGTGATTCAGTTTGTCGCCACCACAGAAAACGCTTGGCATGCTGGGTTATCCAGTTGGCGCGGACGGGAAAAGTGCAACGATTTCAGTATTGGGATTGAACTCGAGGGCACTGATACCCATGTCTACACCGATGCCCAGTACGCTGCGCTTACCGAGCTGATTCGGGTCTGCAGAGAGGCACACCCAGAGATTGAGCCAAGGGCGATTGTCGGGCACAGTGACATTGCTCCTGGAAGAAAAACCGATCCGGGACCAAGTTTTGATTGGCATCGTGTGGGTCACCTTATAGGCGTCGAAGAACTGCCAGGTGTGTAGCGCCAATCTTAATTAGGGGAGAAAAAAGTTGGATTACCTTGCGTTTTTAACCTTCATCGTGGCGACAGGGCTCTATTGGTTTATGGGGCCTGGTGGGCCATTGCACGGCATTGATGTTCAAAGTCCGTTTCAAGCACAGGTTGATGCCGAGAGTTCATCTAACGCGCGTATACTCTGGCTGGTAGGTGCTCCCACCGCTATTTTCGCGATTGCTTTCAACATCCTGGAAGGGTTGTTTGGTGGTGCGGCGATGCTCCTCATCGGAACCGCAGCGTTGTTCTTCTCCTTTGGACGCGAGGATTACCCAACCATCACGCAGCGATTTTTGGCGCGTGCGCGGGCGGGTGACAACGAAGGCGCCGCCATGGTTGTGGAGAGTGCCGGAGGCAATGCCGAAGCCGACGACGAGGGCGACTTTGCCGATGTGGCCGCTGTGTTTTTTAGTAAGATGGCGCTGCAGCGTTGGTTTGGGCCTGTGATCTATTTCTTTTTACTGGGTCCTGCGGGCGCTGTTGCCTATCGTTTGGCGCATTCGACGCAGGCAACTTCGACTCCGATCGGCGAGTCGGTGATGCGCGTTATAGAGTGGTTGCCTTCCCGACTGATGGTGCTGAGCTTTTCTGTTTTTGGGGACTTCGATAAGACGCTTGGGCATGTCCTCGATAAGGGCGCCTCGCTCCAACCGAGCACCGATGACTTCTTTGAGGATGCAATCGATGCAGCGTTGGATGAAGCGCAAGCGTCTTCGGTTCACGAGAGACTCAGCGGCCTTTTCCGGTTGCTTGATCGCAGTTTTCTACTCTGGTTAGGTGTTCTGGCGCTACTTGTTCTCGTCTGAGCGAGGTCTTCGCGTGCCCTGCACGATATCGTAGAAATGTTGCGTCATTTCCTGACGGCTACTGATATGTGCGTAGTCTTCCGGTGAGTGGTGTGCACCCACATCGAGTGAAACAGTCGATCCGAATCGCTTGAGCGCTTCGCGCATATGCATTGCCATGCGGAACGGTTCTGCAATATTTGAGGCGACATGGAAAAGCCGTGTGTTCTGCCCGTGGAAATACACAGGAACAACGGTCGGCTGATATTGCATGACTAGCTTCGCAATGAAGGTTGTCCAAGGGTGGTCCACAACGTCTCCGAAGCCAGGTGCGTCAGCGGTCGAAACGTGACCGGATGGAAAGAGTATGAGCGGCACACCGTCGGCGAGCGCCTTTCCCGCCAACTGCTTCGATCGCACATTTCGCTTTGTCGCTTCTTTGGTCTCGGTGAAGTCAATGGGAAGAAAGTGAGGCGCTAAATCCCGATCTTGGCAAAGCAGTGAGTTGATGACGACCTGAAAATCGTTAGCGTAGTCGAGCGCCATATTACACATGATGAGCCCATCGATGACGCCAAACGGGTGATTAGCAATAAATAGTACAGGACGATCTTTGGGGATATCTGCCAGCGCACTGGTGTCACCGTCGAGCGTAATATTGGAGAGCTTGAGTGCTTCTCGGAAGAAGGTTTTGGAGTCGATATCCATTGCCTTGAGACGCTGGTAGTGCGCCTCCATTTCATGTCGACCCAAAAAGCCCTCAAGAACCCGAACAAAGGCACGTGTCAGTGGACCGTCTTCGGGTGACTCGTAGGTGAGCCGAGGCTTATCGACGATGTAGTACTCGAACACCGGATCGACTTCAGGTACAAATCTAGGGTCGTTTATGGCGGTGGTATCTGTCATTGCCATGGTTGCCTGTCCATTTTTATTTCTAGTGTTACGTCTTTTTTGGTCTCCAAGACCAGTGAAAGCTTATGTCGGTTGCATGAAATTTTAGTGAACCTTTTTAACAGGTTACTGTGTTGCCCCAGCCACTGCGTGTTTATCGTCAACTAAACATGGCCTACCACAACTGGAACAGCGCAGTACCAATGAAGGTGCCCAGCGCGTAACCAATCACACCGACAAGAACGCCGGGCGTCACTTGGTCATGCCAGCCTTTTGCGGCCGCCATGGCGGGTGCGGTCGTTGCTCCCAAGATGGCCGCGTTACTCGCGGTCAATAGTTCGGGAATGGTTAAGCCGAATCTCCGGCCCACGGCGAGTAACACAATCAGGTGAACACTGAGCAAGATAAGGACGAGCACAATAAGCAGTGGCGCAACGCTGATCATGGCGCGAATATCTGCACCCGCCGCGATGGCGGCAAAAAAGGTAAATGAGAGCGCAACACCGATCTCAAACGCACCTGCAAACCAAACCCTTATCTGAGGTAACGCAGTTGCGATGCCAACAGTGATCACGGTCATAATGGCGTAGCGCCAGCTTGGGATGTCCAACCACCAGCAAAGCAAATCCGTCACGGCCACAATGCTACCCGCGGCTGCTAATGAGTAAACAATGCTTGCAGGAGTGACCTCCGGCGTCTCAAGCGCTACGTCATTGCCCGCTGTGTGGGGAACAAACCGCCGAGTGAGCCATTGAGCACCGGGGATCAGCGCAATAACGCTTAAAAAGACGGCAGAAAAGAGATTGTCTGCAGCAGTCGCCGCGGAGAAAAAGGACGCGTCCTTACTCAGTCCCGTAATTTCGCCTAGGGCTGCATAGTTCACAGACCCTCCAATGTATGTAGAGGCAAACAGCCCGACGATTCCTGCTTCTCTTCGCTCTAGGGCGAGATCAGAAGCCGCGCCCAATTGGCTAAGGTCTAGCAACAGGGCTGCGACGATAACGCCTGCGACCGTGCCCAAAGTGGCGACGAGGAAGGCTGCGGTTGTTCGGGATGCTTCCTTTGCAAGCCGTCGGACATCGGCTTGAAAGAGAAATAGCGGAATAAGCAGGGGGACGACATAGCTAAAAATGAAGCTGTACGCCGGTGCTGAGTGGGGGATGAGGCCCATATTCGCAGCTGCGATTGCCAGCAGTATGACGACTACCGTGCCGGTGATTTTCTGTCCAATCACTGTGCGTTCAGAGGCAAACGCCATGGCCGATAAGACGAGGATGGCCGTGAACACAGCAAAGTGCTGCTCCGCCGGAATAAGCGACATATCAACTACCTATTATTGTTTTGGTCCCAGAGGTAACAGAATAACGCATGAGAAATAGCGCGTCTGCTAAAAGGCGCGATCTCCCTAACGAGACATCGATTGCGGTCTGCTCTAATTGTTGTGCGTGCGTCAGAAGGCGCCTGCTGCTGAGCGCTACGTGATTTTTTTAGCTTTCGCGTCACACCATAAATCGAAGAGCCAAGAGCCAAGAGCCAAGAGCCAAGAGCCAAGA
>JAYOAN010000044.1:9471-10857 GCA_038104285.1 Halieaceae bacterium | reverse complement strand
GAAGCGTGAAAATTAGCAAGTCAGAGTTTGCAGCACGGCGAAAGCGGCTGATGGCTGAAATGGCGCCAAATAGCGTTGCCATTATCCCGGCGGCGCGTGAAGTCACTCGTAGCCGCGATACGGAATACCCCTTCCGCCAAAACAGCGATTTCTTTTACCTCACTGGCTTCCAAGAGCCCGACGGGATTCTTGTGCTCATACCCGGTCGTCGTCAGGGGCAGGTGATCATGTTCTGCCGTGACCGGGATCCCGAGCGCGAATTATGGGATGGCTACCGTCAGGGACCCGAGGGTGTCGTAAAAAATTTTGGGATGAATGATGCCTATCCGGTCAGCGACGTCGATGACATTGTCCCGGGTCTCATTGAGGGACGCTCCACGATCTACTTCTCAATGGGCCACGACGATGCATTCGATCGACAGGTGCTGGGGTGGGTTAATAGTATTCGTGCAAAGGTACGCACAGGGGCGAAGCCGCCTGGTGATATATCGGACCTTTCATTCCTGCTTCATGAACATAGGCTGATTAAATCTGAGGCTGAAATCCGTGTTATGCAGCGCGCCGGCGACATCAGTGCCGAAGCGCACAGCCGTGCGATGCGCGAGTCAAAGCCGGGACGCTATGAGTATCACCTCGAATCTGCGATTCAGCACACATTCGCAGAGCACGGTGCGCGCTTTCCTGCCTACAATTCGATTGTGGGTAGCGGAAAGAACGCGTGCTGCCTGCACTACACGGAGAATAACTGCAAGATGGCTGCGGGTGACCTAGTGTTGATTGATGCGGGTTGCGAGTACGAGGGGTATGCGGCGGATATCACTCGCACCTTCCCGGTGGCCGGTAAGTTTACGACAGAGCAGCGCGCCATCTACGACGTCGTTTTAAAGTCTCAGCTTGCCGCCATTGCAGCAACTAAGCCCGGCAAAAAATGGAACCATCCCCACGATGTGACGGTGAAGGTCATTACTCAAGGGCTTGTGGATCTGGGGCTCCTGTCCGGTGATGTCGATGAGCTTATCAAAGACGGCGCGTACACTGATTTTTACATGCATCGAGCGGGTCACTGGCTAGGCTTAGACGTGCACGATGTCGGCGAATATCGAATTGAGGGTAAGTGGCGCCCGCTCGAGCCCGGCATGGTGTTGACCATCGAACCCGGTATTTATGTCGCGGCTGATAATATGAATGTGGATGTGAAGTGGCGCGGTATCGGCGTGCGTATTGAAGACGATGTGGTGGTCACAGAAAAGGGATGCCACGTACTCACTTCTGGGGTGCCCAAGGATGCGGACGAGATTGAAGCACTGATGACCGCGGCTTGAATACGCGATTTTTTTTGCTGATAAGACCCCGTGGGAAGATGGCAGGGTAAAACTGCATAGGTAA
>JAYOAN010000044.1:0-9371 GCA_038104285.1 Halieaceae bacterium | reverse complement strand
CAGGGTAAAACTGCATAGGTAAAAAGCACCGAAAGCCGCTGGATAGCTTCCAGAAAATGCGTAAACAGTGATCCGAAGAGCCCCCAAAGCGATTAATTAAGTGATGGAAAAAAATGGAACACACGCCAAGGATGCGCCGACCGAGAAGACTCGGATAGTCGTTGTGGGCGGTGGCCTTGCGGGCCTGCTTCTTGGTTATGCCGTTGCTACTTCTTGTCGTGACCGCGTCTCCGTCACCCTTATTGAGCGCGCCTTACCAGAGACGCCTGCGGCCTCTTTGGACACCCGAGCAACGGCGATAAGCCGCGAGTCCAAAGCGTTATTAGAGAGCTGGGGACTTTGGCAGGCAGTGTCGGCGGGTGCCCAGCCTATCGAAGACATTCATGTCTCGCGGAGTGCGCGTTTTGGAAGTGCAACGCTCAGAGACCCTGTGCACGATCTCGAGCCTATGGGTTGGGTTATCGAAAATAGTGTCTTCCAGCAGGCGTTGATTAGCTGCGGTGCTGTCGCGGGCGTAACGCTTTTAGAGGGCGCAGAGGTTGTCGAATTTTCTGCGACAGACCATCGACCGCTTCTCACATTAGGTACAGGCGATGTTCTTGAGGCAGATTTGGTTGTCATTGCTGACGGCGCAAACTCATCGTTGCGAAGCGCGCTAGGAATTGGTGTCGTACATCATGCTCCGTCTCAATTCGCCATCGCCGTCAACTGCGAAACAGAGGCCGGCGCCAACGGTGTTGCCTATGAGCGCTTTACCCCCGAGGGCCCGCTGGCATTACTCCCCATTCCCAATACATCCTCAACACGTGCTCGATACAACGTCATCTGGTGCGCCCATCAAGAGCGGCAGGCGGAATTGATGGCATTGAGTGACGAAGGGTTTATCGAAGCCCTTCAAGCAGAGTTTGGTTGGCGAGCGGGAAAGATAGCGCGGGTTGGCCGCCGTACAGGCTGGCCGCTGGGGCGTGTGGCTGCTCGTGAGCTCGTTCGATCGCGGTGCGTATTACTGGGTAACTCAGCGCACACGCTACACCCTGTTGCTGGACAGGGGTTCAATTTATCGCTTCGAGACGTCGAGCGCCTTGCGACGCTGATCTCAGCTGAAGCTGAAAGTCCGTCACCCTTTGATTCGGTGGAGCGTCTCTCAGTGTTTGCTGATATGAGTCGAGACGATCACGAGCAAACAATAGGCGCGACATCACTGCTTGCAGAAATGCTCGATTCACCCTCGATGGTGATTGATAGCGTGGCCAGTGTTGCTTTATCGGTACTTGATCTATCAAGTGGCGTTAAGCGTGGTGTTGCGCAATTCGGCATGGGAAAGCGTTAGTCATGTCCCATAAGCAAGCTGATATTGTCATTGTTGGTGCGGGCGTCGTCGGACTTTCAGCTGCGTTGGCGCTCGCTGAGACCAAGCTCACCATATTGGTGCTAGATGCACAGACATCACATATTGCCCCGTCTGGCGATCGTGATTTATCGAAGTGGGCGCGACGCGTCACGGCGCTTACACCCGCCTCAACCAAGTTTCTTTCAGAGCTTGATGCTTGGCAGGCGATATCTGACAGCGGCCGCATTGGGCCCTACACTGACATGGTGGTGTGGGACTCTGAGGGGACAGGGCTCATAGAGTTCGATGCAAAATCATTATCTCTTGATGCACTCGGCTATATTGTTGAATCGTCTGTGAGCACTGACGCGCTGGTTAATCGTGTCAATCAGACACCCAATATTAGAATTGAGTGGGATACCTGGTTGGCGCAGTTAGATTTCAACGAGTCCTATGTGAATGTGGTTCCGCGCGAGGGAGATGAGATTCACGCGCAGCTCGTCATTGGCGCAGATGGAGGGCGTTCGGTAAGTCGCGAACTTGCCGGGATTCCTACACGTCAGTGGTCGTATGGCCAAAAAGCGATTGTGGCAACTGTGCGCGTGGCGCCCGAACACGCATCCGCCTGTTGGCAGGCTTTCCTGCCGACGGGACCGCTAGCTCTGCTGCCCCTTGCGGATAATGATCTCTGTTCCATTGTGTGGTCGCTTGACGATAGCGAGGCGCAAACGTGGATAGCGGCGGATGATCAAACTTTCTTGCAAGGGTTGAATGCCGCCTTAGGTGGTCGAGGGCCCTCTGTGACCGAAGTGAGTGAGCGTCAGCTGTTCCCTCTCGTTCAGTGCCATGCCGTCGATTACTTAAGCGATCGCTTTGTGCTAATCGGTGATGCAGCGCACGCGATTCATCCACTTGCAGGTCAGGGAATCAATTTAGGGTTGTCGGATGCACAAGTACTGGCCGCGGAGGTGAGCTATGCGCATAGTCGAGGCGCAACGTGGTGGGCGCCTTCCGTGCTGAAACGTTACGAGCGGCAGCGCAAGGGAGATAACTTGGCGATGATGGCGGCTATGCAGGCCTTCAAGTGGGGTTTTGGCAGTCGCAATCCTGCGGTCACGATGATGCGTAACGCGGGCCTGCGTGCTGTGGATACTCTGCCTATGGCCAAGCGCTGGTTTATTAAGCAGGCGGTGGGTTGACTCGAAGTCCACTATCGACGCCTCATGTTTTGAAAAGGGGCGGTATTATTCTTCGATGCTCAGAGCATTAACGCGATTCCCAAGCGCTAAGCCACCGGCAATAGGCAGCCCGATAAGCGTCAGCGGTCGAGAGTTCATGTCAAAATGGGCGCCATAACAGGTTAATAGTGATGGTGTTACGTCGAGAGACATTGCGAGAGGAAGATAAACCGCAGGCTATTTAGAGAAGGGATATTAGAAACAAGGATGTGCCGCCGTATGACAAAGAAACTGTCTTCGTAATCCTTTGCCTGATAATTTCGCCTTCGTCGGACTACACTAAACGCTGGATTTAATTTAACTAATTTTGAGGAATGCATCCATGAGCCAGAATCCATCTGAACTTTACTACGCAAAGACCCATGAATGGGTCCGCCGTGAAGAGGACGGAACGGTTACGGTAGGTATTACAGAACACGCACAAGACGCGCTGGGTGATGTTGTTTATGTCGAGACACCCGAGGTGGGTGATTCCATAGCTGCGGGAGACCAAGCCGGTGTGGTCGAGTCGGTAAAAGCCGCCTCAGATATCTACGCGCCTTTGACTGGCGAGGTGATCGCGACAAATGAAGCGCTTGAGGATGCACCCGAAACCGTTAACTCTGATGCATTCAATGATGGATGGTTCTTTAAGCTACAGCCCGAAGATATGAGTGAGCTGGGTGCACTGATGTCTGCCGAGGAATACGAGCAATTCTGCGATGAGGAAGACTAGTTTCTCAACGAGATAATGTCCCAGCCGCGGCTTGAGGCCTCTTTGCGAAGTCGGTCATCAGGGTCCACGGCCACCGGTCGATCTACTACTCTCAGGAGCGGTAAATCGTTGTGCGAATCGCTGTAAAACGCGGCGTTGTCCATAGAATGATTGTGTTCTTCGCACCAAGCTTGGATGCGTGAAACCTTGCCCTCTGCAAATGAGGGTACGCCAGTAGGTTTGCCGGTATAACACCCATCGATAATTTCAGCTTCACAACCAATGAGGTGTTCAACGCCTAGTCTGCTCGCGATAGGTTGTGTCACTAGCGTGTTGGTCGCCGTGATGATCACCAGCGTATCGCCTTGAACCCGGTGTTTTTGCAAGAGGTCAAATGCAGCATCGAGCAAAATAGGCTCAATGTGGTCGCGAAGAAACTGACGTTGAAGGGGGGCGAGACTTTCAGGCGTCATGCCTGCCATTGGGCCCAAAGCAAAAGCTAGGTACTCATCGATATCCAGTTCGCCCTTTTTGTATAACGCGTAAAAGTGCGCATTAAGCGCTTTGTGTTCACGGCCATCCACGCGACCCTGTGCGACTAAAAAGTCACCCCACAGGTGGTCGGAATCACCGGCGATTAGCGTGTTATCGAGGTCGAAGAGCGCGAGACTCATAAAAGTTCCTAGGTATTCTGTTGTCAGCTCAGGCGCACGGTAACGCAATAAAGCATTCAGGGCCGCAAGAAACTTAGGGTCATATCTTAGGGCCGTGTAAAAAAGGTGCGCTTTAATCGACCCCGAGTAAGCGCGGCTGCGCACGATGTGGGACACTACAGTTATCAAAGTTCAGTGCATATGCGTTTTGCTATTTAAACAACGCATTAAAAAGGGTTTCTGTGAGTACATCAGAAAAAGATCGAGTTATCGATGAGGCGGGTTTTCGCCCAAACGTTGGCATCATCGTAACTAATCAGAGTGGGCAGGTACTCTGGGGCAAGCGGGTAAAGGGCCGAGATTCCTGGCAGTTTCCTCAAGGCGGTGTTAATGCAGATGAGACCCCTGAGGAAGCGATGTTTCGCGAGCTGCATGAGGAGATCGGCTTGCTACCTGAGCACGTTACCGTTCTTGGTGTTACCAACGGTTGGCTACGGTATCGCTTGCCCTCTAAGTATATTCGAAAGCACGAGACGCCCACTTGTATTGGACAGAAGCAAAAGTGGTTTTTGCTTCGACTCGACGCGCCTGACGATGCGGTCCGTCTCGATTGCGATGAGAAGCCGGAGTTTAAAGACTGGCAGTGGGTAAGTTATTGGTACCCGATCTCCTCGGTTGTCGACTTTAAGCAGCAGGTTTATCGATCTGCGCTATCGGAGTTGTCCCCGCTAACGCTACCCAGCTCAGGCGGCAAACAAAAATCGAATTCGCGCCGCCGCCGTCGAAAGCGCTAGCGCCCCTCGTTCTTGGCAAGGTTGAGCTAGAAGATGATTCACTACCCTAATATCGATCCTGTAGCACTCTCGCTGGGCCCTATCACGATCTACTGGTACGGCCTGACTTATGTCGGGGGGCTGATCTTTGCCTGGTGGCTGGGTAAGCAGCGGGCGCAATTACCGAATTCCCCCATCAAAGAATCGCAAATTGATGATCTGATCTTCTACGCCGCACTCGGCATCATCGCCGGCGGCCGTATCGGTTACGCACTGTTTTATGGTTCAGGGTCTCTTCTCGATGATCCACTGCGGGTCTTTCGGATCTGGGAAGGTGGTATGTCCTTTCACGGGGGATTCCTTGGCGTTGTGATCGCGATGTGGTTTCTCTGCCGGAACCACAAAATTGAATTTGCTGGACTGGTCGATTTCATTGCACCGCTCGCGCCAGTGGGGTTGGCACTGGGTCGCCTCGGTAACTTCATTAATCAGGAGCTATGGGGTCGGCCGGCTGACGTGCCGTGGGCAATGGTGTTCCCCAATGATCCTTCAGGCTTAGCTCGCCATCCCTCGCAGCTTTATCAGTTTGCGATGGAGGGCTTGCTGCTCTTTGTCATTTTATTTTGGTTTACCCGCACACCAAGGCCGCGCTGGTCAGCTGCCGGTTTATTTTTACTGGGTTACGGTGTCTTTCGCTCAGCGGCGGAGTTCTTCCGACAGCCCGATGCGCACATAGGGTTTGACGCACTTGGTTGGCTTACGAGAGGTCAATTGTTGTCGCTTCCCATGATTATTATTGGAGCGGCGATTATCATATGGGCCTACAGACGTGACGCCAAAGCCTAGGACGCATTGAGATGCAACAGTATTTAGATTTGCTTAGAGATATTCGGGATAACGGTGTCGACCGCGGAGACCGCACAGGCACGGGCACCCGTTCAGTATTTGGCAGGCAGCTGCGCTTTAACTTGGCTGAGGGCTTCCCGATTTTGACCACCAAAAAAGTGCACTTCAAAAGCGTGGTCAACGAGCTTATTTGGTTTCTCAACGGCGATACCAATACGCAGTGGTTGCGTGAAAACGGCGTGTCTATCTGGGACGAGTGGGCGACCGATGCCGGAGACTTAGGGCCGCTTTACGGTGCGCAGTGGGTTAACTGGCCGACGCGAGATGGCAAGACAATCAACCAGATTGACTACGTTATCGAGTGTTTGAAGCACCGGCCTGAGAGCCGGCGTATTCTTTTCCATGCGTGGAATGTTGAGTACCTGCCTGACGAGAGCATGTCACCTCAAGAAAATGTTGAGGCGGGGCGTATGGCGCTTCCACCCTGTCACTTGCTCTATCAGTTTTACGTGGCAAACGGGAAACTGTCCGCCATGCTCTACATACGCTCGAGCGACGCTTTCCTAGGTCTCCCATTCAATATTGCTTCGGTATCGTTGCTAGTCCATATGCTGTGTCAGCAAGTGGGTCTGGTGCCAGGCCAGGTGGTCGTTACCATGGGCGACTGTCACCTCTACAGCAATCACGCTGAGCAGGTCGAGACGCAGTTGGCTCGACAGCCTAAAGCAAGACCTGTGCTTGAAATCGTGCGCAAACCCGAGAGTGTTTACGACTATTGTTTCGAAGATTTTGTGCTGCAGGGTTACGACCCGGAGCCCAATATTTCTGCACCGGTTGCGATTTAATCATGCGAACTGACGACAGCTTCCCCGTCGCCATTGTGGTCGCTGTGGCTGATAACGGCGTCATCGGGCGCGGCAATGCCCTCCCGTGGGACCTTCCCGATGATTTGCAGCACTTTAAACGCACTACGCTGGGGCGTCCCATCATCATGGGCAGAAAAACATTTGAGTCGATTGGCAGGCCCTTGCCTGGCCGCCTTAATATCATTCTTACCCGAGATGCCGACTGGAGAGCTGAGGGCGTGACGGCGGTTACCTCGATGAATGAGGCAGTCGACGTCGCAGAGGGTCAAGCCTTTATCGATGGCGCTGATAGCGTCATGGTGATTGGCGGTGCGGAGATCTACCGTCAAGCGCTACCCTTTGCCAGCCGAGCGTTTCTTACCCGCGTGCACGGTAGCGTTTCGGGTGATGCTTATTTTGACCTTGATGCCCTCGACTCGTGGCGCGAGGTAAGTCGGGTGCTTGTCGAAGCGGGCGAACGAAACAGCCACGATTTCAGCGTTATCGAGCTCGAAAATACTTAATACGCCCAATATTTTTCTTTTTTTAGCTGATTTCCTGTACGCCAGTCATTGCACTGCTTTAACGTGTGATTTAGAGTCTGATCACGCGTCGGCAGGTCGACATTAGCTAAAAATAGATCTGCGGCCGGAAAATTACCGTACCGACGAAAATCGGCCCACTCGTGGACCACGAACACTTTTGCGTGAGGAAACACAAATCCCATGACTATCACTCGGCTTAAAACTCTTCTCGGCGCTGCGACTATCGCCGCCAGTTTTTTGGGTGGGGCAGCAGTTGCAAACGCTGACTCACTCGAAGCGATCATGCAGGTTGGCAAAGACCGCACTGCAGCTGCGCGAACTTCACAAGGTAAAATTGACCGCCTTGCGGATGAGACTCGCGATCTGCTTTCAGATTACAAGACGGTAATGAAGCAGGTTGAGGGCCTCAAGGTCTACAACGCGCGCCTCGATCGTCAAATCGCGAACCAAGAGCGCAGAATCTCGGACATCGATCAGTCGATCTCTGACGCGGCGGTTATCCAGCGACAGATTCCACCACTGGTTACGCGTATGCTCGACGGCCTCGATCAATTTATTGATCTCGATATGCCGTTCGATCTCGACACCCGTAAGGGCAACATCGAAGCTGTGCGTGCAAACCTCGACCGTTCTGACGTGACGTCTGCTGAAGCATTCCGCCAGGTCCTAGAGCTCTACTCTATCGAACTGCAATACGGTCGCGGTATTGAGTCTTACTCAGACACCATCGACGTTGATGGTGCCTCGCGTGAAGTTGACGTTCTGCGAATCGGTCGTGTGGCACTTGTTGCCCAGACAACCGACGGCGCAGAGACTCGCGCTTGGAACAACGAAAACCGTAGCTGGGAGACGCTCTCGTCTGCCGACTACTCAGCGGCTGTCCGTAAAGCGGTCCGCATCGCCAAGAAGCAGGCGACTATCGAACTCTTGAACATGCCTATCGCGGCACCGGAGGCCAACTAAGATGAATGCTAAGTTTTTGAAAGCAACAACCTTCGTCGTTGCAGGTATGTTTGGCGGTGTGGCCATGGCGCAGGACGACGCGGCACCGGAGGTCCCCGCAGGACCAACACCGCAGGAAGTAGCGGCACAAAATATGAGCGAGCTACTCGATCTTGTTAAGCAGGGCCGTTCGCGCGCTGCCGGTGAGAATCGCGCTCGTGAGCAGCGATTCGCTCAGGACAAAGCGAATCAGCAGTCAGAGCTCCGCCGCGCTGAGCGCGAACGTGCTGCTGAAGAGGCCCGCTCTGCGCGACTCGAGAAGAAGTTTGAAGATAACGAGCTTCTGATTGCCGCAAAGCAAGAGCAGCTCAAAGAGCGTCTTGGTTCGCTATCTGAACTGTTTGGTCATTTGACAGCAGCGTCTGGCGACTTGGCCTCGAATATTGAGGTGTCTTTGGTCAGCTCTGAATTCCCAAGCCGCGAGGGCTTCCTTCAGGACCTTATCGCCAAGATGAGTGGTACAGACCAGCTTCCTCAAATCGAAGAGATTGAGAAGGTTTGGTACGAGATGCTCAACGAGATCACGCAGCAAGGCGTTGTTTCTCGTTTTACTGCGGACGTGGCTACGCCTTCAGGTGAGATTGCTCAGCGCGAAGTTGTTCGCGTAGGTGCATTCAACATCATCGACGTTGACGGTAACTACCTGTCCTACGGCAACGAGAAGCTTGCGGAACTGCCACGTCAGCCCAGCGGTGGCGCGGTTGGTGCAGCGGCAGCTCTTGCGGACGCGACTAGCGGCCTTAGCCAGTTTGGTATCGACCCAACAGGTCCAACCGGTGGTTCGTTCCTCGCCGCGATCATTGACACGCCGACGCTGGAAGAGCGCTGGCATCAAGGTGGTTATGTCGGTTACGCCATTACTGCGGTAGGTGTATTCGCGTTCTTGCTAGCAATTGTTCGAGTCATCATGCTGACCATGATGGGTGCGGCGGTGAATAGCCAGCTCAAGTCGGGCGAAGCGAAAGCTAACAACCCACTGGGTCGTGTGCTTCTTGTTAGCCAAGAGAATCCAAACATCGATACCGAGACGCTTGAGCTCAAGATGGCGGAAGCCGTTCTTCGCGAGACGCCAAAGCTCGAAGCAGGTTTGACCTTGCTCAAGATCATCGCTGCGGTAGCGCCGCTGATGGGTCTGTTGGGTACGGTTACCGGTATGATCATTACCTTCCAGGCGATCACTATCTTCGGTGCGGGTGACCCCAAAGCGATGGCTGGCGGTATCTCTAGCGCATTGATCACGACGGTACTGGGTCTTCTGGTAGCTATCCCTACTGTACTTCTTCACACCGTTGTAAACGGCCGTGCACAGAAGATCATCCACATCCTCAACGAGCAGGCGACAGGTATTGTTGCCGAGCGCGCTGAGGCGGCGGGTAACTAAGCAGCTAGCTGAGTACGGAGTAGAAGACGATGGAATTGTTCGACACCATCTTGGCGTTCATGGA
>JAYOAN010000218.1:0-2082 GCA_038104285.1 Halieaceae bacterium | reverse complement strand
TGAGTACGGCAACGCCTTTCTCCCTGAGCTCTGCCTCCGTGAATTCGACCGTGATTTGGAAGGCCTGGCCGGCATATCGAAGATCCGCCTGATAAGTGACCTCTAGGCGATCCTCCGCAATGCCGTCCTCAATGAGCGATTCGCTGGCGCGCAGTTTGAGCGACAGTAAATCGTCTGCGAGCTTATCGGTCGTAAGATCCGACGCCATTGTGATGTACGTTCTTGCTGCTTCATCCTGCACACGCGTGGTGGCATCACCGTAGGCACACAAAACGCCAGGCCCCGGGGGAACGATGACGGGCCAGGCTTCAGTGAGAATACCCAAGGCATTTGCGTGTAGCGGGCCCGCGCCGCCAAAACCCACCAACGCAAAGTCGCGGGGATCGTAGCCCTGCTCGACCGATACGAGTCGAAGCGCACCGAACATTGACTCGTTAACAATTTTAATAATGCCTTCTGCGGCCGCCATCAGGTCAACGCCCATAGCATCTGCGACACTCTGAACCGCAGCGACAGATGCATCCCGATTGATCTGCATATCGCCACCGAGCTGAACATCTGAAGGTAGGTAGCCAAGAACCACGTTGGCATCGCAAACGGTCGGCGCCTCACCACCCTTCATGTAACAGGCGGGCCCCGGCACGGCGCCCGCGGACTCAGGGCCAACGCGCAAGGCTTTGGTTAATTCGGGAACAAAGGCGATTGAACCGCCGCCTGCGCCGACAGTACGGACGTCAACCGACGGCGCCCGAACACGCACATCGCCAACGAAGGTCTCTCGACGCACGCGGGCACGACCGTTTTGGATGAGCGCCACATCGGTAGAGGTGCCGCCCATATCGAAGGTCAAAATGTTGCTAAAGCCGGCTTTAGTACAGAAGAACAACGCGCCTGTAACGCCACCCGCTGGACCTGACATCAGAAGGTTCACGGGGGATTCAGCCGCAGCGCGACTCGATGCGAGGCCACCGTCGGAGCGCAAAATTGACAGCTGTGTGTCGTCGCCCAAGCGCTCGTTCAGTGCGCCCTGGAGATTATTCACATATCGCGCAACCTCTGGACGTACATAACTGTTAACAACGGTCGTTTCGGTACGCTCGTACTCCTGCATCTCGGGAACAACTTCGCTCGAAATTGAAATAGGTATATTCGGGAAGAACTCTTGCGCAATTTGACGCGCACGCTGCTCGTGCTCGCCATTGATGTAAGCGTTGATAAAGCAAATAGTGAGCGCCTCGATGTCACCTGCCATGCCCGTCTTCAAAGATTCGCGCAAGGCGTCCTCATCAAGCCCTGTAACGACACTGCCGTCAGCGGCAATACGCTCATTTGCACCGATAGTGAGCTCAAGCGGTGCCAACAAAGGCTTTTTAACAAAAGTGACCCAGCCGCCGAGGCCACCTGGGCAAAACGAGCGAGCCACCTGCAAGGTGTCTTCAAATCCTGAGGTTGTAATGAGACCAACCTTTGCACCGCGCCCGGTCAAAACGGCGTTCGTGGCAACCGTGGTTCCGTGCATCACCAGTTTGATATCGGAAGGGTCAATACCTGAGGAATCGCAGATTTTTGCGACACCGTTCAATACACCTATCGATGAGTCCTCGGGAGTCGACGGCACTTTAGCCGTCTTGGTCTCGCCCGTATCTTCATTGAGCAGAAGGAAATCGGTAAACGTTCCTCCTACATCGACACCAAGACGGTATGACATGTTTATGTCCTCTTCTCTGTTTGTTCAGCTGGCGATCTTTTGCCAGTTATTCGTAAGCCAGTAATGCGCGCGGCCGCCCTGCTGAGCGCCCATCATTTGCGTCAAGCACTCAACGCTTTCTAGGAGTGCCTTCATATCGACGCCCGTCGATAAACCTGAGCTCTCGCAAAGCATCACAACATCCTCAGTCGCAACATTGCCTTTTGCCCCAGGGGCAAAGGGGCACCCACCCAGGCCACCCGCAGAGCTGTCGAACTGACGGACACCTGCATCGAGCGCCGCAAAGATATTGGCCAGCCCCATCGCGCGCGTGTCGTGAAAGTGGCAGCCCAGTCGCTCAGCACCGTATTGGCTGACGAGCTCCGCCATCATCG
>JAYOAN010000043.1:2999-10947 GCA_038104285.1 Halieaceae bacterium | reverse complement strand
ACCAAACATTAGGGTCTGATTCCGCGATATCTCGAACAACTGCCTGATTATCTTCAGACACAGCAATGGTGATGATTTTCTCGACACCGACATCTCGAGATTTGCTGATCGTGTTAACCAGCTCGTCGCCACTGAGGTAGTCAAGGTGACAGTGGGTCTCGATGATTTTACCGCTGAGCAGCGGAATTGGCGGTCTGGCTTTCTTACCCATGCTGGACTCCGGAGAAATCGGCGCGGATTATGGCATAGCTGAGGACGAATAGGGTGATGATTAGCCTCGATGTACCGTTCGGACACGCAGGGCTCTCACCGCATCAATCACCTCATTCCAAAACCACTGGTGAATAGGCGATCGTTCTGTGCGCTGATGGGCAACGAGTGAGTATTCGATCGTCCTTCCAAGGTGTTCCGGTATGGGCAGGGTCACTAGGTCTTTTGTCGCGCCATCGTTGCGCGCCATGTAGGAGGGGCATACCAAGGTGTAGTTGGTGCCTCGCAAAATTTCAAACGCGGTCAGTAGGTGGGAAGTCTCTAAGCTACCCTTCGCGCTTCCCAGAATGTCTGAGGCGGATTGGTCAACCTCCGCTACTTCATGTCTATCAGCCACATACAGGTTGATCTGCGGGAATAACCCGAGACTGTTTTCATCAATAGGCTGATTGGTTAGAGGATGATCTCTTCGCACAAAAACCGCGAGGGGAGAACTGGCGAGCTCGTGATGACGAAACTCCCGAGGGTAGGAAGGGCGGCTAAGCTGTATAGCAAAGTCCAAAGAGCCATCCGCTAACAGATCAAGTTGATGCTCTGCTCGCGTAATGGTGCGCAGCTTTAATTTAGGGGCGCGCGTCTCGAGTCGAGAAGTAAGTGAGGGGAGTAAGGTGAAGCCTACATATTCAGAGATGGCTATCACGATTTCACCCCGGAACGCGTTGGGGCTGAACTCGCCCGCATCGAGTAACGATTCGATGTCACTGAGTACGTTAACGAGTTGACTTGAGAGCGCTTCAGCGCGAGGTGTTGGTTGAATGCCGCGCTTGCTCCTTGCAAAGAGCGGGTCGTCAAAAGTCTCCCGCAAGCGATTCAGCGTTTTTGACATGGCAGGTTGTGTGACATGCAATCGCTCTGCCGCGCGAGACACGCTTTTCTCTTCCAAAAGGACGTGCAGGGCAACAAGAAGGTTAAGATCTACCCGAGACAGTTGGCTGGTATCCATAAGATATAACCTTGAAGAATGCTTTTAATGACAATAATAAATTTGAACGAATATTGCGACAACCTATAATTCGCTGGCGTTGATGATTTATTCGTAACGCCCAGGTTTTTTTTGCCCGCCATCGTGCGGGCTTTTTTTTGCGCTATATTTCCAATATGAAATATCAAAACGCGCTACTGGGCTTTTTCCTCTGGGCTGCGCTGCAATCGCTGCCGGCCTTCGCCGTATTTGTGCCTCAGCCAATCGGTATGTATATCGAAGAGGTTGACGGGCTGAGCATTGAGGACGACTTGATTGTGGACTCTGTCGCGCTCCTTTCTCACGAGCGTCGCGTGCAGGAGGTCCTCGAGCTTCAATCCAGACTTGGCGCATACGATCAGTCGCTCGGGCAAAAATGGATTGATCTCGCACATGACGCCGTAAAACTAAACCTACCAGAGTCAGCGGCACGTCTGTTTCAACAAGGTCTTCATAACGTGCGGCTCAATGCAGGCTTGACGACGGATAAACAAGTCATTGCCCTTTCTGACTGGATCGCTGTGCTCAAACGCTTGGGCGATACCGATAGCCTCGGAGAGCAGTTGCAATATCGATACAGAATCACCGGCTTTGGCACTGGCGATTGGAGTGAGGAGAGTCTCGGGTATGCGCTAGAGTACTTTGACAATGAGCTCGCGCAATTCGCCACCAGCGATTGGCTTGCCAATGAAAATAAGGTCGTTCGATTTGAGCGTCATTTGGACGATGTCATCGAGCGCAGCTGCGAGGGCGATTCAGCGACTGCAGCTTGGTGCGGGCCACTAGTCAAACGACGACTACAGTTACTGTATCTCATTGCTTTTGCGGTAGAGCCGTTCGTGGAAGACCGACAGACACGCAATAGCTTACCGCCTAAATTCTTGGCGGATCGCTCGCTTTATGATGAGCAATTGGTGGCGCTTGAGCGAAACGCCTATCAGTCAGGCGTGCGCATGCTTGAAAAAGCCATTGCCCTTGCGGAGGACCAAATTGATTTGGAGCTGGTCTTGGCGGATTGGCGATGGTACTTCGGGCGCCGCGGAGCAGCGAAGGGTGTGTATAGAAAATTGTACGAGTCCCATCCGGAGTTATTTGCTGTTGCGCAAGCATTGCCTCATGGCTTAACCGCCAGCGTCACCTCACGCGCGGATCCAGAGGCATTACCGTCAACCTACCGTTTCACCGTCAACAAATTAGGGAAGCCCCGAGATTTGTCTCTGCAAGAAGGGAGTGGCGAGGGCACTGACCCCAATCGGATCCGTAAGGCATTGAGAGATATTCGGTTTCGGCCTTCGCTAGATAGCGACGGTGAGGTGGTAGAGAGCGAGGTTGTCGGAAGTTATCGCTATCTGCGCTAGGCCCCTTCTGAGTTGCACGGTTTTAGACTATCCCTAGACATTTTCAATGACGAGCAGGGCACCCACCGTTTTTGTACCTTTAGCTCGCCACTCCAAAAGGTCACCACCGAAGTCCTCTAGAATTCGTTCGCACACGCTCAGGAAGGGCGCGCGCTGAGGATCTGCTATGACGATCTTTTTGGTGCCGCTCTCGATCGCTGTGGAGATCATAGTTACAACGGGATCGACCAATTCATCCCAAAAACAGATATCAGCGCCGATCAGTAGATCCGTTGCTGACAAGATGTCGGTGTTTAAGTCTTCGAATCGGCCGACTATAGGGGTGACAGCGGTATTGTTTAGCTGTGCGATCAGCTCTAGATAGGGCATGACGTCAGGGTCTGCATCGAGCGACCCAACAGCTGCATTGAATTCTTTAGCGCACCAAATTCCCGCAAGCCCCCAGCCGCACCCTGCATCAATCACCGTTTTGGGGCTCACTGAGGTGGTCGATGACAAATAATCGATGAGAATTTGGCTTGAGCCCCAGAGTTTTGTTCCGTGAATGGACGGGGAATGTCCCAGGCGCTTAAGCGCTCGGACGCCTGGGTGTGCCGCATAGGGCACATCCAGACCCGCAATTGATCTAAGGTGTTTTGTGGCTGCCAATTTGGCCCCTTATAAGATAAAACCCGGAGCCTAGGACGGATGCTTAGCTGCGTTTTTTTACCGCTTCAGCTTGAAGTCCCTTCGGCCCTTCGGCTAGCTCGAACTCAACTTCCTCACCTTCAGCAAGACTTTTAAAGCCCTCACCTTCAATGGCACGAAAGTGGACGAATATATCTTCGGCGCGATCCGGCATCGTAATGAAGCCAAATCCCTTTGCATTATTGAACCACTTTACGGTGCCGACACATCGATCTGACATCAGACGCTCCGCTTATAAATTATTATGTAAGCGTAGCTATAACAGCGCTCAGCCCCTAACGCAACTCTTCGATCTTCGATTTTTGTGCGGTTATGGAAGCTATTCCGGCTTCTAACTCTCCGAGTTTCTGCTTTTCTTTTGCAACAACAGCCTCGGGTGCACGATCGACAAAGTTTGAATTTTGGAGCTTTGCCGATGTCCTCGCCTGGTCTGCCATCATTCTCTCGAGCTCTTTATTGAGTCGTGCCAATTCTTTATCGACATCGACAACGCCGGCCATAGGCACCATGACTTCTAGTGTTCCCGCCAGTGCTGTTAGGGCAGGGGGCTGCTCTTCTGCGACTTTTAGAACACGAGCACTTTTCACTTTTGCGAGTTTTTCAAGCGACTGACGGTGTTTCTCTAGGTTCTCCTCATCACGTGCTGATGCTTTACCTAACAGGACCTCGAGTGCTTCTCCCGGGGCGATATTTGCCTCACTCCGAATCGCTCTTACCGCAGAGATAACCGTCTTGAGCCACTCAATGTCATTCTCGGCGTCAGTATCACTTTGCGCCAAGTCGCCCTTGGGCCATGCAGCAAGCATGAGCGTATCGCCCTGTCGACTGAGGCGTGGCGCAACGTTTTGCCAGATTTCCTCGGTAATGAAAGGCATCATTGGGTGTAACAATCGTAAAACGGTTTCGAGGACTTCGAGAAGCGTCAGTAGGGTGCCCTGTTTTTCAGAAGCCGAGGCTGCGTCATTCCAAAGCACAGGTTTAGAGAGTTCGAGATACCAGTCGCAATACTCATTCCACACAAAGTCATAAAGCGTCTGTGCCGCATGATCAAAACGATATTGCTCGATACTTCGACTCGTCTCGATGATAGCTGTTTGCAGGCGGCTACGGATCCATCGATCGGCGAGACTGAACGTTGGCGACGCACCGTCAGGGTCAAACGTCTCACTATTCATCAGCACATAGCGAGAGGCGTTCCATAGCTTGTTGCAGAAATTTCTGAATCCTTCCATTCGACCAAGGTCGAACTTGATATCGCGTCCTGTGGAAGCGAGCGAGTAGAAAGTGAAGCGGAGGGCGTCGGTCCCATACCCGGGGATTCCCTCTGGGAATTGTTTACGAGTCGCTTTTTCGACTTTCTGCGCTTGCTTGGGCTGCATCATGCTCGAGGTGCGTTTAGCCACAAGTGCTTCGAGATCTATTCCGTCGATGAGATCAATAGGGTCGAGGACGTTGCCTTTGGACTTAGACATTTTTTGTCCTTCACCATCACGAACCAAGCCGTGGACATAGACCTGCTTAAAAGGGACTTCACCCTTGAGGTGAAGTGTCATCATGATCATTCTGGCGACCCAGAAGAAAATAATATCGAAACCCGTCACCAGCACTGATGCCGGGTGAAATTTTGCTAGCTCCTCTGTCTCGTCTGGCCACCCCAGCGTAGAGAAGGTCCATAGAGCGGAAGAAAACCACGTATCGAGAACATCATCATCTTGTCGGAGTATCGTTGTGTCGGTGAGGTTATTGTCGCGTCTCACAGCGGCCTCATCTTCGCCAACGTAGACATTATCGTCTTCATCGTACCAGGCGGGAATTCGATGCCCCCACCACAACTGGCGACTGATACACCAATCCTGAATATCCCGCATCCACGCGTAATACGTGTTTTCCCACTGCTTCGGCACAAACTCGATCGCCCCGGACTCCACCGCCTCAATCGCCGGGCCTGCAAGCCTCTTCGCGTCGACGTACCACTGAAGGGTCAGCCAGGGTTCTATAACAACGCCTGATCGATCACCACGCGGTACCTTTAAGGTGTGGTCTTCGATTTTCTCCAGTAGACCGATCTCGTCCATGGCTGAAACAACCGCTTTGCGCGCGTCGAACCGGTCCATTCCCCTAAAGGCTTCAGGGGCGTTTTCATTGATTTGCGCATCGGCAGTCAGAATATTGATTACAGGAAGATCGTGACGCTCACCCATGGCGTAATCGTTGAAATCGTGAGCGGGTGTGATCTTGACGCAACCTGATCCGAACTCAGCGTCTACGTAATCGTCGGCGATGATGGGGATTTCCCGGTCACACAGCGGCAATGCAATACGCTTGCCGACAAGATGCTGGTATCGCTCATCGTTCGGATTAACAGCTACGGCGGTATCACCGAGCATGGTCTCGGGACGGGTTGTGGCAACGACGATCACCTCATCTGAATCGACCACAGGGTAGCGTAAATGCCACAATGATCCGGACTCTTCCTCCTGCACGACCTCGAGGTCCGAAATGGCGGTGTGTAATTTTGGATCCCAGTTAACAAGACGTTGTCCGCGATAGATCAGTCCTTCCTTATAAAGCCGGACGAAGACCTCTTTAACGACCGCGGATAAATCAGGATCCATTGTGAAGCGTTCACGCGTCCAGTCGACGGAGGCACCTAGCCGACGTAGTTGCTGGGTGATGGTTCCCCCTGACTCGGCTTTCCACTCCCAAACCTTGTCAATGAAAGCGTCTCGCCCCAAGTCGTGGCGTGACACGCCTTTTGCTTCAAGCTGTCGCTCGACCAACATTTGCGTGGCGATGCCAGCATGATCAGTGCCGACCTGCCAGAGCGTGCTCTTACCTTTCATACGGTTATAGCGAATGAGGGCGTCCATGATGGCCTGCTGGAAACCATGTCCCATGTGCAATGTGCCGGTCACATTGGGGGGCGGGATAGGTATGCAGTAAGCGCCGTCGCCATCCTTTGGTGCGAAGTAGTTCTTCGATTCCCACTCGGAATACCAGTGCGCTTCGATTGCCGCCGGCGAGAACGTTTTATCCATGATGCTTCATTACCTTATCGCCATCGGCGATCACTCTTTTCCCTAAACGCTCCATGTTATTTGCAGCGCGCAGAGACGGATTTATAAAACCGCCGATCTATGGCAGCTCGTGTTTCTGTAGCGGATATCCTCGGTCGCGATAGTGTCGCCAGGCGCTTCTCAACGCCTCCAGTGACGCTTCGTCCTGCGTAACAACCTCCGCCACCCGCTCAAACCGCGCGAAGTACGAGGGCGGAGACAGTGCCAGGTTGATTAGCACATCATTGTGCGATTCAGGACCTTGCTCATATCCCAGAACGACCTGTTCATCTGGATTGTTGCTGACCCTATCATGCGGAACAAAACTGGTGGACTTAAATTCCCATAGGTAGCTATCCAACGCCGCTAATTGTTCAGCTGACTCGCAATTAATAAAAATCCTGTGTCCGCGCCCCAAAGCCTTTTCAGTCAGCCTCGCGGCCACGCTAAGGCGTGCCTCAGCACCGGCCGTTTTGACAACA
The DNA here is from genome assembly GCA_038104285.1 of Halieaceae bacterium. Classification (GTDB taxonomy): domain Bacteria; phylum Pseudomonadota; class Gammaproteobacteria; order Pseudomonadales; family Halieaceae; genus Luminiphilus. Next base: position 4,133 of record JAYOAN010000043.1, on the reverse strand, counting down.
TAGAAATCTACCCGAGTCATTCTAGATCGCGTCGCGATTACTTTTGGCGCAAATATTCCACGAGAAGCGGAACGGGTCGACCCGTGGCACCTTTTTGCATGCTCACAAACGCTGTGCCCGCCACATCCAAGTGGGCCCACTTGTACTTTTCAGCGAATCTTGCGAGGAAGCAAGCCGCTGTAATACTTCCTGCTGAGCCCGTTCCGATGTTCTGCATGTCTGCATACTTACTGTTAAGTTGCTTATCGTACTGCTTATTGATCGGAAGTCGCCACGCTTCGTCTCCTGATGCGAGCCCTGCCTCTGTTAGCGAGGTAGCAAGACTGTCATCATTCGAAAATAGCCCTGTCGCCTCATGACCTAGGGCAACGATAATAGCGCCGGTAAGGGTTGCGATATCGACCACCTCAGCAGGCTTGAAGCGCTCAACATAGGTCAGCGCATCACAGAGTACCAAGCGGCCTTCCGCATCTGTATTTAAGATTTCAATGGTTTTGCCTGACATTGAGGTAACAACATCGCCCGGTTTGGTTGCACGGCCGCTCGGCATATTCTCAGCTGCCGCTACGACGCCGATGACATTAATTTTAAGGTCAAGCTCAGCGACGGCCTGCATAACGCCAAATACCGATCCTGCACCGCCCATATCGAATTTCATCGATTCCATGCCTTTTGCAGGCTTGAGCGAGATGCCTCCGGTGTCGAAGGTAATGCCTTTGCCAACCAAGCAATAAGGCGCGTCTTTGGCCTTGCCGCCTTGATACTTGATGACAATAAGTTTCGAGGATTCATCACTACCGTTGCCGACGGACAGTAAGGAACCCATGCCCATGGACGCCATTTTCTTTTCATCGAGCACGGAAACTGACAGCGAGTCGTATTTACGTCCCAACGCTTTCGCTTCCTTGGCAAGGTAGCTGGGCGTGCAAACGTTGCCGGGTAGGTTGACCAGCTCTTTTGTGACATTCGCACCCTGGCCAATTGCGAGCCCATTCTGCAGCGATTTTTTGGCTTTTGCTGCACTAATAGTCTCACCAAGTGCAACCGTTAGTTTTGTCAACACAGGGCCGGGTTTTGGCGAGCCGACAGTTGCCGTGTAGTGATAACAGCTCATGGCCGTATCTCTCGCGAGAA
>JAYOAN010000043.1:0-2899 GCA_038104285.1 Halieaceae bacterium | reverse complement strand
GAGCCGACAGTTGCCGTGTAGTGATAACAGCTCATGGCCGTATCTCTCGCGAGAAACTCCAAGAAAGACGCCATCGAATCGCCATCGGTGCAAACACTGTCAGCGACGAATGTCGCAGCCTTCGCTTTACTTGCCGCTAGGATTCGTCCAATGGCGGCACTGACCGTGCGTTGCGCCTCGCCTGCGAAGCTGTCTGCATCGCCACACCCCACTGCAACAATGCGTGCAACCGAGTCACTGCCGATCATGGTTGTTACCTTTCCAAGCTTGGCCTCGGCCTCGGCCATATCCATGGCGCGTTGCAAGACACCGCCTGCCGCAGCATCTACTGCTGCTGACTGACCCGACAAGACTTGATCAGTGAAAAGCGGAACCACCACCAGTTCGTGCTTTGTACCTGGAGCTTTGATGGCCTTGGTTGCCGTTACCGTGAGTTTTGCCATGGTATTTCCTTACGTAAATCAAGCTAGTCATTCGGGCGCGTAGTGTATGATGATGCGCGATAGAACTAAACCTCGTGGCGGGTATTTGCCTGCGGATTTGGGATTAATTGCCGGTATAAAATGAGAGCAGCGCGGTACCTGACCTACGACGTCATAACACACACTGGAGCCGTGTCCTTGGTTCTTTTCTTAGTGGTGTTCAGTGGGCGTTTTATTAAATATCTTGCCGAGGCTGCCATCGGCGATTTGTCAGCTGGCATCCTTTTGCCAATCATGCTTTACAAGCTTCCCGCTTTTTTTGAATTGATCCTGCCATTAGGTTTTTACATCGGCGTACTTTTGTCATTCGGTCGTCTGTACGCGGATAGCGAGATGGTGATTTTTCGTGCAAGTGGTACGAGTCAATGGCAATTACTCGGTCGCATCGCAACCGCAACGATTGCAACCACCTTACTCGTGGCCATGCTTGCGCTCGTGTTGGGACCCAATGGTGCTGCAAGGGCGAATGCGCTGCTAGCAGAGCCGAGATCTGCCGAAGGTATGCATGTGCTTGCTGAGGGGCGCTTCAAGAAGCAGCGATCAGGCGACTACGTGACGTACGTTGAACAGATCGATGAAGACGGAAAAATGAGCACTGTCTTCGTGGCCGAGCGCCAGCGCTCTGCAACGGGTACGGTCTTATCGACGACGTTAGCCCAGAGTGGCGCTATTGAAATTGACCCTGATTCAGGTCGCCGATATCTGCAGTTGTCCAACGGTCATCGGTACAGCGTGAGTCCCGGCAAGGCCGAATTAACGCAGGCGCGATTCAGCGGATACCGCTCGCTTATTCCTGAAATTGAGGGTGGCTTGCGATCTCAGGCTCAAGTAGAGACCTTGCCCACATCGGCGCTCATCGGCAGTGATAACCCCGAGCATATGGCCATTCTGGGGTGGCGGATTTCCCTAGCATTCATTGTCCCTGTGATGGTTTTGTTTGCTATTCCGCTGAGTCAAACAGATAGTCGGCGGGGGCGCTACGCCAAGCTTGGACCCGCGCTTGTCGTTTTTCTATTGTATTTCGTTGCGCTATCACAAGCCCGCTCAATGGCCGAGGAGGGCGGCTCGCTCTTGGTTTTTGCAGCTGTCCACAGCCTTTTCGCATTTGTCGGTTTAGCGCTCATGATGAGCGACGAGCTAAGGCGCTTTTTGAGGCGTAATCAAAGTAGCAGTACCCGGGCAGAGGGTGCTGTGTGAGACAGCTCGATCGCTACCTGATGAATACCCTGTTCTGGTCGATCCTCGGTGTGTTGGCGGTTCTCGTGGGTTTGGATGCTCTGAGCCAGCTAATCGATGATTTGGGAGACTTGAGTGACACCTATCACTTTAGTGATCTTCTAATGTTTATTGGTTTAACTATCCCGAGAAGAATTCAGGAATTCGTCCCTTACGCCACGCTCATCGGTGCGCTTTTCGGACTGGGCAGATTGGCAACAACCAGTGAATTGACGGTCATGAGAACAGCGGGACTGTCACTGAGCAAGCTCGCCTGGATGGCGATAAAGCCCGCGCTTTTGATTGCCCTCGGTGGCTTCGTTGTCGGTGAATACGTTGCCCCTGTTTCAGAGCAAATGGCTATTAGTCAGCGCGCGCTTGCGCAGCGAGACGACCCAAATATGGCGGGACGCTACGGCGCTTGGAATCGTGACGGTAACACGTTCATCAACGTTGAGGCAGTCCAGCGAGGCGGCTTAATTTTCGGCGTAATTTTGATCGAATTTGACGATGACGGCACCTTGAAACGAACGGTTAGTGCCGATCGAGGCACCTATCAAAATGAACAATGGCTGCTCGAGGGTGTGTCTACAACTGAGGTAACTGAGACGGGTACCCGTATTGAGCGTCTCACGACTCAGATTTGGGAGTCGGAAATTACCCCCAATCTTCTCACGTTGGATGCGGTCAAGCCCGAGAGCCTGCCAGCCACCCAGTTGTGGCAGTACGCCAGTTATCTTCGTGGGCAAGGACTCTTGGCAAATGACATCGAGCTAGCGTTTTGGAACAAGGTGCTCCAGCCTCTCTCGTGCGCAGGGCTCGTGGTTTTGGCCATGTCCTTTATTTTTGGTCCCTTGCGAGAGGGCAATATGAGTACACGTATCTTCGTTGGTGTACTCGCCGGTGTGATTTTTAGAATCAGTCAGGACTTTTTTGGCCCCGTGAGTTTACTGTTGGGACTGGGCGGTGGTGTTGCAGCGTTGCTCACCGTGCTGTTGTGTTGGGTCGTGGGTGTTTTACTGTTGAGACGCGAGCAATAAAACCATTTAGCTCAAGGGCTGTTTGCCACTCTGACGCTGCCTTGTCCGTCACTTTAGTATACCGAATGCGGCCCACTGCGTCGGCGGGGCCTGCACTAAACTCCTAACCAAGCCAAGCCAAGCCAAGCCAAGCCAAGCCAAGCCAAGCCAAGCCAAGCCAAG
>JAYOAN010000217.1:0-2087 GCA_038104285.1 Halieaceae bacterium | reverse complement strand
GCGACCTTGGAGGCGTTTGTTTGCCTCGAGAACATCGACTCACCGAAAAATACTCGTCCGAGTGTGACCCCATAGAGCCCACCTACCAGCTCCTCACCGTTAAATACCTCGATACTTTGTGCATAGCCCATGCGGTGCAGGTTGGTATAGGCCTTTGCGATGTCGCTGCTTATCCAGGTGGCTGACCGCTGCTCCGTCAGCTCAGCACAGGCAGCAACAACCTCTTCAAAGCATTGATTGACGGATAACGTCCAAGTGCATTTGTTAAGGAACTTTTGCAGTGATTTGGAGATGTGTATCTCACCGGGAAAGAGCACTGCGCGGGGATCGGGTGTCCACCACAGAATGGGCTCTCCCTCCTCATACCAAGGAAATATACCCCGCTGATAGGCATGTAATAACCGCTCAGCACTCAGGTCCCCCCCAACAGCTAATAACCCGTTAGGGTCAGATAGCGCGTTATCACTGGGAGGGAAGGGCTCGATCATGTCGAGAGGCCGATTATTGTGCGTCTAGGTACTTCTCGGCGTCCAGCGCGGCCATACAACCAAAACCGGCCGAGGTAATCGCTTGGCGATAGATGTGGTCTGACACATCTCCCGCGGCAAAGACACCCTCAACCGACGTGAGCGTCGCGTTACCATCAAGCCCGGATGAGGTTTTGATGTACCCGTCATTCATATCAAGCTGGCCGACGAACATATCGGTGTTGGGTTTATGGCCGATTGCAATGAAAACGCCGTCTACCGCTATCTCAATGGAGTCTTCACCCTTAGCAGACGCCAGACGAACACCTGTAACACCGGTTTCATCTCCTAGGACTTCATCGAGCTGTCGATGCCAATTGAGTGTGATGCGACCCTCCTCAGCACGGGAGAACAAGCGGTCTTGAAGTACTTTTTCTGCCCTTAATTCGTCACGGCGATGAACCAGATGAACCTTGCTGCAAAGGTTTGAGAGATAAAGCGCTTCCTCGACGGCCGTATTACCACCGCCTACGACGACGACTTCTTTATTGCGATAGAAGAATCCGTCGCAAGTTGCACAGGCGCTAACGCCTTTGCCCATAAAGGCAGTCTCGCTCTCGAGTCCAAGGTACTGTGCCGATGCGCCGGTGGCGATGATGAGTGAATCACAGGTGTACGAATTGCTCCCCGTAAGAGTGAAGGGCTTGCGATTCAGGTCAACGCTGTCGATATGGTCAAAAACGATTGCCGCCTCATAACGCTCCACGTGCTCTTGCATTTGCTGCATGAGCGCTGGCCCCTGAAGTCCTTCAGGACCGCCGGGCCAATTCTCGACTTCCGTTGTTGTAGTGAGCTGTCCACCTTGTTGCATACCGGTGATAACAACGGGGTTTAGATTTGCTCTCGCTGCATAGACAGCCGCGGTGTACCCAGCCGGGCCAGAGCCCAAAATAATTAGACGGTGGTGATTCGATGTACTCATTCTCGAGGATTTTCCATGGTCAAAAAAAGCGTGGCGTGAGGGTACAGCATTACAGACGTTAACGAAATATTATTAGGCCGCAACAGACTCTAGATGCCACTTTAAGTTATTGATAAATAACCATAAGTTTTTAAAATTCGAAAAAAATCTTTGTGGTATGATGCGTCAAACCACTGGGGGATTAACAATTGCCGACTAAGTCCACTTCGTCCAAGGCGCCGCAAACCGGCACGCAAGTGAGCGTGCCCGGAGCAATGGCCAGTGTAGGCTTCATCGCTGGCCTCGCGGCTGCTTCATTTGTCCTTGTAAGCTTGCTGACCTTTAGCACGTCCGACCCGAGCTGGAGCTCGAGTGGCGCGGGTAACGCGCTCAATAATCAGGGTGGCGTCGTTGGTGCCTATCTGTCTGATTTTACGTACTCACTTATAGGCTTTTTGGCCCTCGGTATCCCAGTTTTACTCCTTTGGCTGGCGTATCGATCGATTCGTCCACTCACACGACCCGTGACAAGTTCCACTGACCGCGTCATTGGGTCGTTAGGCTGGGTAACATTTCTTGCTGCAAGTGCTGGACTAATCCAGTTAGCCATTCCACAGAGCGCATTCCTACCGCAAGGCACCGGAGGTATTGTCGGGTAC
>JAYOAN010000216.1:0-2089 GCA_038104285.1 Halieaceae bacterium | reverse complement strand
GGGGGCGATAGCCCCAACCGTATTTGTGGCGAACTCGATTTTAGTTTCGACGTGCGTATGTTGCCCGGTCTTGAATATCAGGATGTGGAGCGAGATTTGAACGCGCGCCTTGTTGAGATCGCGGCTCAACATGGCATTGATATCGAGATGCGTCGTCTGGTCGAGCCTGTCCCGGCTTTTGAGCAAGCGGCCGACAGCGAGTTAGTGGTTGCCTGTGAGCAGGCTTCAGGACATGTCTCGGACGCCGTAAATTTTGCAACAGAAGCGCCTTTTCTTAAGTCGCTGGGTCTCGAGACCATTGTTATGGGGCCAGGATCGATAGACGTGGCCCACCAACCCAATGAATATATGCCGATGGATCAAATTCAGCCGGCTATTAACACACTGCGCCAGCTTATTCGGCGCTACTGTTTGTAATGAGATGTAGAAAGGAAAAGAGGCAATGAGCACCATAAGAGCAGTAAGAGTTGAAACCTGTGGCGCCGCAGAGCAGATGACTGTGCAAAATGTGCCAGAACCAACCCCTGAGGTGGGTCAGGTCCGAGTCCGCATGAGTGCTTGTGGCATCAATCTTATCGATACATATCATCGATCGGGGCTCTATCCCTTGCCACTTCCCACAGGACTTGGGTGTGAGGGGGCAGGCGTAGTCGATGCTGTGGGTGAAGGTGTGGACGACCTTGCCGTAGGCGAGCGAGTTGCTTTTGCGATGGCCATGGGTGCCTATGCTGAAGCCATCGCGCTTCCTCGAGTGTCACTCGTGCGCATTCCCGAGGCTGTCTCTGACGAGCAAGCCGCGGCGGTTCTGCTGAAAGCGATGACGGTAGATTACCTTTTCAACGATACCTTCTCACTCCACGGTGGTGAGACTGTTCTTTTTCATGCGGCCGCCGGTGGTGTTGGGTTGATTGCTTGTCAGTGGGCGAAGCATCTCGGTGTTGAATTAATAGGCACCGCAAGCACTCAAGAGAAATGCGAGTTGGCCATTCGGCACGGAGCCTCCTACTGTTACTTGAGTGGTGATCCGGAGCTTGCAGATAAATTGAGACAGCATGCGCCAGAGGGATACCCGGTTGTTTACGACAGTGTGGGCAAATCGACATACCGCCTTAGTCTAGGCTTGTTGGCACCTCTGGGTACTTTTGTCAGCTTTGGCAACGCGTCCGGTCCTATCGATGCGGTTGTGCCGGGTGAGCTCGCGCTCGGTGGATCGCTCTACTTTACGCGCCCAACGCTCGCCACGCATATGGCTCGGCGAGGATGGATGCAGGCGTCGGCCGATCGTATTTTTGGTTTGATTAGTTCGGGTGCGCTCTCAGTGGAGATTAATCAGCGCTACCCACTCGAGGATGTTGTCAAAGCGCACAACGATCTCGAGGGTAGGCGAACAACCGGAAGCTCGGTTCTCATTCCCTAGGTGGTCCGGAAATACATGAGTCCCAACCCAATCGAGCGCCACTTTCTTAGGGTGTAACGCTTAGGGTGTAACGTTTGCTTGGGGTGTAACGATTGCTGGGGGTGTGACGTTTGGGGGCTTGGGGAGCAACGTTTGGGATATCACGACAAGTTTTTGTTGCGAGTACACGTTTTTCCATAAGCCGCGGGCGCGTCTACGGTTTATCTCATAATGCGAGGAAAAATATAGCGAAAGCGGGTGCTACTGATGTTAATTTTGATCGACATTGAACACACTGAGCTTCGATGAACGCTTATTGTTGGTATTACAGATTGAGAGTAATAATTGACGGTAGCTATTGATGGGAGTGACGGGCAGTCAGCACGGGTCATCATGACTGATTGCACTTACTATCGTGGTGCTTGATGCACGAAACGATCGCAGGAAAATAATAACGAGAGAAGGGACGGGCAATATCATGCGTGCAAGTTACCAGGCGATGAATCCTTTTATGACCTCTGATGAGGCAGACCGCATGTTACGTATCGCGGAAGCGCGGGAGGTGTTTCGGACCTATGCCGAAGAAGCTCTGAATGACGGTATCGGCGAGTCACTGCCGCAGCGGTTCGACGCGGCGTTCAATTACATCCAGCACGGAATTGACGGTCTTGGAAATAGCGATGACGTCACAAC
>JAYOAN010000215.1:0-2106 GCA_038104285.1 Halieaceae bacterium | reverse complement strand
GAACTGTTTAACGAACCGGAGCAGGAAGCGATTCTCAAAACCTGCTGCGAGTGGATAACGGCACGTATCAAACATAGCGACTCGTAGATCGGCTGATTCGGTTTCGTTTAATGAGACTCCATCCAGTAGCCACCCGCTAGAACCTTGTTGTTTCGGTAGAGCGCTATTGGCATACTCCCTGCCAACTTTGGTGGGTGCCCCGCGTGAATTCTCGATTGCCTGACAGCGTGACTGCATCGTCGAACGATGCTGAAAGTCCACTGCGGATTGCGCTATTGGGCTATCGATCTGCACCACATTCGGGTGGCCAAGGTGTCTATCTCAATTACCTCTCGCGCTATTTGCGTCGTCGTGGCCACAGCGTCACAGTGATCTCGGGACCTCCTTATCCGCATTTAGACGACGACATTGACTTGGTGAAACTAGAGAGCCTTGACTTGTACGCGAATGGCTTGAGATCTGTCAGGCCTCGGCACTTCTTCTCGCGTCTCGAGCGTGTCGAATGGTTCAGTAAGTTAACAGGTGGCTTTGCTGAGCCTTATACCTTTGGGGAGCGCGTCAAAAAGTGGTTTGTCGGCCGTGAGCGTGACTTCGACATCATCCATGACAACCAAACAATTGCAGACGGTGTTCTTGAATTACAAACTCGCGGCCTGCCTTTGGTGACAACAATTCATCACCCCATTACCCGCGATTACCGTGTTGCGCTGGCGTCGGAACCCAAGTGGTACATGCGCCTCTTGATTCATCGGTGGCATGGCTTTCTGCGGATGCAAAAGCGAGTTGCACCTCAGTTGAAGTCGGTGGTGACTGTCTCGAGTGCCTCTGCCACCGATATTGCAACAGACTTTGGTGTTAAGCCCGAGGTGATATCAGTGATGCACTTGGGGGTGGATACAGAAATGTTTCGCCCGCTTCCAGCGATGAGCCGAGAGCCCTACCGGCTAATGACCACAGCATCTGCGGACGCGCCGCTAAAAGGCCTTTCGCATCTGTTAAGGGCGCTTGCTGCATTGCGGCCGGACTACCCGGATATCAGACTGACACTCGTTGGTCACCCTAAGCCCGATGGAGAGACGCAAAGGCTGATCAACACACTTGGGCTTAGCGACTGTATCGACTGTTGCAAAGGCATTAGCCATGAAGAGATGGTAGAAAAATACGCCCGCGCAACGGTCGCGGTTGTGCCATCAATGTATGAGGGTTTTGGGCTGCCGGCTGTCGAGGCAATGGCCTGCGGCGTGCCTTTGGTGTCTACCAACGGGGGTGCTTTGGCAGAGGTGGTTGCGGATGCCGCACTGGTTGTTTCGCCCGGTGATGGCGATGCTCTGGCGCAGCAAATTAAAAGACTATTTGACGATGCGTCCCTCAGAGATGAGTATGCCTCTCGGGGGCTTCAGCGAGTTGAACAGCATTTTTGTTGGGAGCGATGTGCTGAGCGCATGGAAGCGTATTACCGAGAGCGCATTGGCCAATGCTGACTGTTGATTTTGATTACTTTGACCTTCAACCCGGTCATATCTGCGTTGATTTGGGGTGCGGCGAGGGGCGACATGCGCTGACGGCCTATATGGCAGAGGGTGTAACCGTCCTCGGCTTTGATCTCGCGTTCTCAGACCTTGAGACGGCAAAGTCCCGGATTTCCGATATGGAACCTCATAACCCGGCTGGCGACGTAAACTTTGTTCAGGCCAACGGCATGAGTTTGCCGTTGGCAGATAACTCCGTGGATCGGCTTATCTGTTCCGAGGTCTTGGAACACATTCCGAACTACATCAGTTTTATTGAAGAGATCGATCGAGTTCTGAAGCCCGACGGCAAGTTGTGTATCACTGTGCCCAGGGCATGGCCTGAAAAGATTTGCTGGCTCCTCAGCGACGAATATCCAAAAACACCCGGTGGCCACATTCGGATCTTTGACGCTAAGCATCTTCAACGTGAGGTCGAGCGCTATGATTTTGAAGGCACACGGCGTCACGGTGCGCACGCACTGCACGCGCCTTATTGGTGGCTAAAATGTCTATTTTGGAATGCTGAAAAAGAGCCGTGGCTGCTGCGGGTCTATCATCAATTTTTGGTGTGGGACTTAATGAAGCGACCGTTACT
>JAYOAN010000214.1:0-2116 GCA_038104285.1 Halieaceae bacterium | reverse complement strand
TGCGCTCGCACACGCCCGACGAGGGCGACTTGGTGGATTTTATTCCACGCATTGCCCAAACAGCAGAGCTACAGCGGAAACTACTTGTCGATAACCCCATGAGACTTTACTGGCCCGAGGAGTCCGCCAGTTAATTATCCGAGAGATAGGAGAGAGCTACATGAAAGTATTGGTTGCGGGTCCGGGTGCATTTGGTATCAAACATTTGGACGGTATAAAGGAAATCGACGGCGTTGAGGTGGTCTCGCTGGTGGGTCGGACGCTCGAAAAAACGCAGGCTGTCGCTGATGCTTATGGCATTGCTCACGTCTCAACTAACTTGACGGAAGCGCTGGCTGAGACTGAGGCTGATGCAGCCATTTTATGCACGCCTACACAGCAGCATGCTGTGGAGGCCATCCAGTGCATGCGCGCAGGCAAACACGTCCAGGTTGAGATTCCGTTGGCAGATAGCTGGGCGGACGCGGAGGCGGTACTTGAGACACAGAGAGAGACGGGGTTGGTATGCATGGTAGGGCATACGCGGCGTTTTAACCCCTCTCATCAGTGGGTTCACAACCGAATCGATGCCGGTGAATTATCGATTCAACAGATGGATGTGCAGACGTATTTTTTCCGACGTCAGAATATGAATGCCAAAGGCGAGCCGAGAAGCTGGACCGATCACCTGCTGTGGCATCACGCAGCGCACACAGTCGATCTTTTCGCCTACCAAGCGGGCTCTCCGGTTGTTAAAGCGAATGTTTTGCAAGGCCCCGTGCACGACGAACTGGGTATTGCGATGGATATGTCGATTCAAATGCTGGCTGAGAATGGCGCAATTTGTACGCTGTCTCTGTCGTTTAACAACGATGGCCCCTTGGGGACCTTCTTCCGGTATATCTGTGACAACGGGACTTACATTGCACGATATGACGATCTGGTTGATGGCCGCGAAAATGTCATCGACGTGTCGAAGGTCGACGTGTCAATGAACGGGATTGAGTTGCAAGACCGTGAGTTTTTCTCTGCCATTGCCGAGAACCGAGAGCCAAATTCAAGCGTCAGCAAAGTGCTGCCTTGCTATCGCGTACTCCACGATCTCGAGCAACAACTGGCGCAGGGCTGATAGTGGCACTTTGAGGGTGATGATGGATACAAGGTATATCGCAGGTAAAGCCGTTGGCGCGTTGGGGTTTGGCTGTATGAATGTCAGCCATGCTTACGGGAATCCGCCCGCTAGAGAGGCGGCGCAGGCGCTCCTGCGTCGAGCGGTCGATATGGGTGTTCGACACTTTGATACAGCGGCTTTATATGGTTTTGGTAGCAACGAAAAGTTAGTGGGAGAAACACTCGCTCCCTATCGCAAGGAGATCTTTCTCGCCAGTAAGTGTGGCATGACAGGTGTCGACGGAAAGCGAGTTATTGATGGTCGGCCCGAGACGCTGATGACGACCATAGACGATTCACTTCGCAATCTCCGCACTGACTTTATCGACTTGTACTACCTTCATCGGTGGGACAAATCCGTGCCCATTGAGGACAGTGTGGGTGCGCTTGCGTGCATGGTTGACGCGGGCAAGATTGGTGCCATTGGGCTATCGGAGGTATCGGAGCGAACTTTGCGCAACGCACATGCCGTTCATCCCATTGCTGCGGTTCAGACGGAATATTCACTGTGGACACGGAATCCCGAACTGGGTGTGCTCGATGCGTGTGCCGATCTGGGCGCTGCCTTTGTGGCCTTTAGTCCCGTTGGCCGTGGGTTTCTGAGCGGTGGTGTGGATGAGGCGGCGTCGATGGCTGAAAAAGACATTCGACGGGGCATGCCACGATTTCAGGGTGCGAACTTTGAAGCCAACCAGGCGTTGTTTAGGCAATTGCAAGGGTTGGCTGAGGAGGGGGGGTGTACGCCAGCGCAGCTTTCCTTGCGTTGGTTGTTGGCAGAAGCCCCGCATATTATTCCCATTCCAGGCACGCGATCTGAAAATCATCTCATCGAAAATCAGCGAACGCTCGAGCTGGATATCAGCCCCGAACTTTTGGCGCTAGCTGGAAAACTCATTAATCAAAGCAGTGTGAAAGGCGAGCGTTATCCGCCAGCAACCCAGGCTGAAATCGACACAGAGGAGTTCTA
>JAYOAN010000042.1:4447-11180 GCA_038104285.1 Halieaceae bacterium | reverse complement strand
AGCGTAAATAATAATTTACAGGTATAGTGTCAAAATGAATTTTGATCAGCTGCCGACAAAAGCCCCAAATACGCCGGTTCTAGACCGGGTAGATGTGACTCCAGAGGCTATTTCCGACCTGACCAGTGAAGAGTTGGTGCAGCTCGCCAATGAATTGCGCGAATTTTTGCTCTACTCAGTATCGACGACAGGGGGGCATTTTGGTGCTGGCTTGGGCGTTGTCGAGTTAACAATTGCGCTTCACCACGTTCTCAACACCCCAGATGATCGAATCGTTTGGGATGTGGGTCACCAATGCTACCCACACAAAGTTCTCACAGGACGCCGACAGCGTATGCATTCGATGCGCCAGAAAGGTGGCTTGAGCGGATTCCCAAAGCGCAGCGAGAGCGAATTCGACACGTTTGGTGTTGGTCACTCCTCGACGAGCATTTCGGCAGCCATGGGCATGGCGCTGGCGGCAAGACAACAAGGCATTGATCGCAAGGTTGTAGCAGTAATTGGCGATGGTGCGATTACGGGTGGCATGGCCTTCGAAGCACTAGCGCATGCGGGCCACGAGCGCCCAAATATGCTGCTCATCTTGAACGACAACCAAATGTCTATTGGCCACAACACGGGGGGGCTCGCGAGCTATTTCGCCAGAATATGGGCAACGCAAACCTACCTCACCCTCCGTGAGACCTCCAAGAAGTTGCTCGAGCACGTCAAGCCAGCCTGGGATCTTGCGAAGCGTACCGAGGAACATATGAAGGGCATGGTCGCGCCCGGAACCCTATTTGAAGAGCTTGGGTGGCATTACATTGGACCACTGGACGGACATGACCTGCCCTCATTGGTCGAGGTGCTAAAGCGCGTCTCTTCGCTTAGCGGGCCGCAAATCCTTCATATCCGTACCATCAAGGGGAAGGGCTTCACACCCGCTGAAGAAGACCCCATTGGCTATCATGCTCTGGGTAAGATTGAGCCTAAAAAGGACAAACCGGCTGAGGCTGTTACACCAGCACCTAAACCCCCTAAGTATCAAGACGTTTTCGGACAGTGGCTATGCGACACCGCAGAGGTGGATCCTCGACTTGCCGGAATCACCCCGGCAATGTGCGAAGGCTCGGGCATGGTTAATTTCGCCCAGCAATACCCTGATCGCTATTTTGATGTTGCTATTGCGGAGCAACACGCAGTCACACTTGCCGCTGGTATGGCCTGTGATGGTGTGAAGCCTGTGGTTGCCATTTACTCGACCTTTTTACAACGCGGCTACGACCAATTGATTCATGACGTAGCGCTACAAAACTTAGATGTGACCTTCGCCATAGACCGCGCGGGTCTTGTTGGCCAGGACGGTGCCACTCACCACGGTGCTTTTGATCTGAGTTATATGCGTTGCATCCCAAATATGATTATTGCGGCACCGAGTAACGAAAATGACTGCAGGCAACTGTTAGTGAGTGCTTACAACCACCCTGGGCCATCGGCAGTAAGGTACCCCCGTGGTGAAGGAGTCGGTGTAAGAATTGAGCCAGAGCTCAAGGGGCTAGAGATAGGGAAAGGCGAGGTTGTTCGCCAAGGCGCAAAGACTGCCATCGTGAACTTTGGTGTATTGCTAACCGAGGCCATCAAAGCAGGCGATGCGCTTGATGCAACGGTTGCTGATATGCGCTGGGTTAAACCTCTCGACACAGATTTACTCGATCAGCTCGCTGCGACGCATGATGTACTTATTACGGTTGAGGAAAATGCCCTCGCTGGTGGTGCTGGTAGTGCGGTTGCTGAGTATTTTTCAGAACAAGGCGTGAATTGCGACGTTCGACATATCGCGATTGATGATCGTTTTATCGATCACGCGGGCCAAGGCGAAACGCGAACGGACGGGGGTCTGACCGCTGAAGATATTCTTACCAAAGCGTCTGCGGCTTCGGGTAGACTTCAAGCCCAAACTACAGCGGTAGCGTCATGAGCAGCGAAGCCCCCAGCGAAGGTACTCTTGCAAGCACTTCCGAAGGCCCCAGCGAAAGTACAACCGAAAATAAGAAACTGAGTGAACAAATCGACGAGCTGACCGCCATCGTCAGAAAGCTCGAAGATCCCAGTATCGAGCTTGAGGACGCCCTTGCGGTCTATGAAGCGGGCATGAAAATCGCCAAGGCGGCGCAAGCTGCACTTGAGGACGCCGAGCAACGCATCGAAACGGTGTCGGCAACACACGCCTCCTCCTGACACGACAGGTAAAAACCCCGAAGTATGGCGCTGTCATCACACATAGTTTGTAGCGATCCCGGCCTCAAAGCGGCGCTCACCTACGCACTTGAAAACCCTGGCAAGCAATTGAGAAGTCGATTGTGCAGAGAAACCGCTACGATGGTTGTCAATACATCATCTGTTGAGGCATCGGCTGCTGATAATTTGATCGACAGTGCACATCGCGTCGGGGAAGCGATAGAGTGCTTGCATACCTACTCACTGATTCACGACGATCTACCTGCGATGGATGATGATGATCTTCGAAGAGGCAAACCCACAGTCCATAAGGCATTTGATGAAGCTACAGCGATACTGGTTGGCGATGGCTTGCAGGCGTTCGCCTTCGAATGGGTAGCCGAGACCGAAGGTCTCTCTGATAGTCAGAAAATCCAGTTGGTAAAACTCCTCAGCAAGTCGGTAGGTTTTGACGGTATGGTGGGCGGACAGGCCATGGATATTGCCGCAGAGGGTAAATCTCTCGATGTTGCCGCGCTGAAAGAAGTTCATTTGAGAAAGACAGGTGCGCTCATCGAGGCGTCAGTACTGGCGGGCGCCATTTGTGCAGGCGCCACCGAGAATCAAACTGCGGCACTGCATCAATTCTCCAGAAATATTGGTCTCGCCTTCCAAGTGATGGATGACGTGCTCGACGTCACCGCCTCCTCCGAGGCACTGGGTAAAACAGCGGGAAAAGATATTGCGGCGGAGAAATCGACCTATGTCGCCTGCATGGGCGTAGACGACGCGCGTGCTTACGCAAACCAATTACTCGACGGGGCGCTCACTTTACTGACACCCTTTGGAGAGGCCGCTGACTCTCTGAGCTCGTTGAGTCGTTTGTTAGTCCACCGCGACAGTTAGCACTTCCTCAGATTGTCGTGAGTGCGAAGAGCAGATAGCCACCGGCTAAGAAAGGAACTGCTAGCAGGGCGGCAACCACATCATCGAGCATAACGCCCAAACCGCCTTCAACCTTGTTGTCGACCCACCCGACCGGCCATGGCTTTACAACGTCGAAGAGCCTGAAGCCAATAAAACTTAAGAGCAGTAACAGGGTTGTATCGACTGCACCGCGAAGAAACACATCGAGCAGTGTGACGACCAGGCACTGCCCGACGACCTCGTCAATCACAATCAAACTTGCGTCATGCTGCTCGAGCGCCGCCTCCACGGCATTGGACGCCCATACGCCCACAAAAAATAATACGCCAATGACAAACATTGCTTGCCCTGCGGATACTGAGAGCAAGATAGAAGCAAGCGGCAACGCTGCTAGGCTCCCTACTGTGCCCGGTGCGATCGGAGATAAGCCAGACCCAAAAAATGTGGCCACTAACATCGGGAGTTTGGTTTGTTCAGTGGAAGTGGTCATAGCCTTCCCTCTCTACTGCCTGGTCACAAAAGACCCCCTCACCGACCTCGACCACGCCAATAACGGTGCACCCGTCAGGTAGTGATTTAGATTCTGGGAGTGAGAATAGCAGCTCAAAGTCCTCACCGCCTGCGAGTGCCAGCGTCAGGGCACGCTCTCTCCCAATACTCGCCACTAATGCTTGGGACAGGGGGAGCTTGGCGCTATCTATCACCAACTTGCACCCGCTAGCGTCTGCAATGTGTGCCGCATCGGCGAGTAGGCCGTCAGAGACGTCTATGCAACTCGTTGCTTCCCCCAGCAGATTCTCACCAAGGTCGATTCTCGAGGTGGGTCGGCTAAACCTAGACAACAGAAATTCCTGGTCTTCGAATTCGATATCCAATCCGCGCTCCTTGCCCTGAAGCATGGATAAACCAAAGGCAGAGTCTCCCAAGGTTCCGCTGACACACAGCAGCTCACCGGGACTGGCGCCTGATCGCAGCAATTTCTGCCCGATTGCGCACTGCCCCATCACGGTCACGGTGATAGACAACAGTCCACGCGTGGTGTCGCCACCAATTAAGGGTAGGTCGAAGTCACTGCTCGCGGCGGCGAGACCTTGTGAAAATCCGTGTAACCAAAGCGCGTCGTGCTCTGGCAAGGAGATTGCCAGTGTCATTCCCAAGGGCGATGATCCCATTGCGGCTAGGTCACTTGCTGCGGCAGCAACAGACTTATAAGCGATGTCTTCTGGAAACAGGTCGTCGGGGAAATGCACACCCGCTGTCGACGTATCAGTAGAGACAATGAGCTCACAGCCTTCATCGACACGAAGCGCTGCCGCATCGTCGCCCACTGAGAGCAGGACGTTCTCACCCGCGCCAAGCGATGAGAAGTACTGTGTGATTATCGAGAACTCGCTCATGCTCAAAGCAGTTACTACGGAGAACTTCCGCAACCAGCACTGCGTGACAGTAACTTAACTATCTGCAAGCTCATGCGGTCTGAGTGACAAACCTACCTGATCGAGAACGCCATTGATGTAACGGTAGGAGTCGGTTGCACCGAACTTCTTTGCCAACGAAACGGTCTCATTCAGAGTCACTTTTGCAGGCACGTCAATGCGCTCCAAAAGTTCGAAAGTACCGAGGCGTAACAAGTTACGCTCGATGCAGTCCAAAACGTCTAATTCACGATCAAGATGGGGAACAAATAACTCGTCCAGCGCCTCGGCACGCTGGGTTATGCCGACCAATAATTCGTTAAAGTACTCGGTATCGACATTACTGAAATCATTGTCCGTGCGGAACTCCGCCTCAATCGAAGACGGTGTTGCCCCAGTCATAGACCACTGATAGAGCGCTTGTACACAAAAATGCCGCGCGCGTCGTCGCTGCGCGGCAAGAACATTGATAGCTGTCATTAGCTGTTAAGTGCACCCAGCAGGCTGACCATCTCAAGCGCGCTTGTCGCTGCCTCGGCACCTTTATTGCCTGCCTTGGTTCCTGAGCGCTCGATCGCCTGCTCGATAGAATCCACAGTCAGTACGCCAAACGCGATAGGCACACCTGAGTCGAGCGACACTTGAGCAATACCCTTGGTGCACTCACCGGCAACGTGCTCAAAGTGAGGGGTTCCGCCGCGAATGACCGCACCCAGCGCAATAATCGCATCAACATCGCCGCGCTTGGCCACGGCCTGGCAGACGAGTGGGATTTCAAAGGCGCCTGGCG
Source organism: Halieaceae bacterium (assembly GCA_038104285.1). Classification (GTDB taxonomy): domain Bacteria; phylum Pseudomonadota; class Gammaproteobacteria; order Pseudomonadales; family Halieaceae; genus Luminiphilus. The sequence goes on along the minus strand of JAYOAN010000042.1, from coordinate 5,852 downwards.
CTCGGACAATGTGAAGCTGATTTTCACTCACACCGTGCCGCTTGAGTGTATCGATGGCGCCTTCAAGAAGGTGCTCGACAACGAAGCTGTTCCAGCGACCAACAACTAAGGCAAACTTTCCCGATACACCGTGAAGCTGACCTTCAGTAGTTGCGATTGATTGTGATGCCATTTCTCTTCTCCTCGTCACGCGCCGTGCGCGGCTTATGGCTCTATAAACTCAACGACTTCCAGCCCGAAGCCTTCAAGCGCATTGTACTTTACTGGCGACCCCATGAGGCGGATTTTACCGACACCTAAGTCGCGCAAGATTTGCGCGCCCATACCCACTTGCGAGTAACCCACCGAGCGCTGCTGTGAATCATCCAATGTTTCACGTCCCAATACCGCGTCCACTTGGGCTAAAAGCTCGCCATCGGTCTCATCTTTGTTGATGAAAACAACGACGCCCGCCCCCTCTTCGCTAACACGGGCCAAGCTCTCTTGGATCGACCACGAAGATCGATCCGGCGCTGATATCGACATCAAATCTCTGAGCGCAGAGGTTGTGTGCACACGGACAACGGTGGGCGTGTCCGCGGAGATATCACCGGTGCTCAGCGCCATGTGAATATGCCCTTGGGTGCTTTCCTGATAGACAGACAGTAAAAACTCACCGTGCCCTGTTTGTACAGAACCACTCCTGATCAATTCAACAGTGCGCGAGTGATTCAGTCTGTAATCAACAAGGTCCGTCACTCGGCCAACCATCAACTCATGGGTATCCGCGAATTCGACCAAAGCTTGGGCATTCGCCATTTCACCCTGTGAATCCAGTACCTCGGCAAACACGGCTGCAGGCGTGAGACCAGCAAGGGAAGCGAGATCAACACCCGCTTCCGCGGCGCCCGTTCGGATAAGAAGTCCACCATTCAAAGTAGCCACGGGGAAAATATGTCCCGGCTGGACCAAATCAGAGGGCTTTGCGTCAGTCGCAACTGCAACTCTCACCGTACGCGCTCTGTCAGCTGCAGAAATACCGGTGTCGATACCTGTGCTTGCCTCGATGGACAGCTTCACCGCTCCCGAGGTCGCAGGATCGACCATAGGTGGCAGGTTGAGCTGTTCACAACGCTCCTCTGTCAACGCTAAGCTCACCAAACCGCGAGCCTGTCTTGCCATAAACGTAACGTCATCGGGATCGCAATACTCTGCAGCCATTGCCACAACACCTGTTTGCTCACCGTCGCTCTGGTCAAGCACCAATAACACTTTTTGACCTCTTCGGAACTCGCTGATCAACTGATCGGCGGACGCTGGAGGGACTGAATCAATCACTGCGATACCCCGCATTTCTGAGGGTGTCTAGGGTAACGCCATCGCTCGTTGGCACAACGCCTGATTGGAGCAAACGTTCTAAATAGCG
>JAYOAN010000042.1:0-4347 GCA_038104285.1 Halieaceae bacterium | reverse complement strand
CAATAATATCCACTTCGAGGTTAACCTCGGTGCCCACAGCGTACTGACTGAACACCGTCTCCTCCCATGTCTGAGGAATAATATTTAAATCAAAACGCGGCCCATCAACCGAATTGACAGTGAGACTGGTGCCATCAATACAAATGCTGCCTTTTTGGGCGATATATTTCGCAAGACCCGCGGGGGCCTCAATGGTGACGCGCCACGAACGCGCATCGCGCGTTAGAGCAACCACCTTCCCCAAGCCATCAACGTGACCACTCACCAAATGTCCACCGAGCGCGGTGGTGGGCGTCAGAGACTTCTCGAGGTTCACTGCACTGCCGACTTTGATTCCCTTGAGCGATGTTAAGGATAGGGTCTCGTTGGAGACATCCGCCCAATAACCGTCACCAGGAAGCTCAGTCACGGTTAAACAGACGCCGTTAGTGGCAATGCTGTCGCCTAACTGGACATCCGCCAGCGGGAGCTTGCCGGTCTTTATCCTAAGTTTGACATCGCCGTCCGCAGGTTCGATGGCGGCCACCTCACCCACAGCTTGAATGATTCCGGTAAACATAAATATCTCTCTTCGTATCGCGCTTTGTTTTGTGCTTCTGGGGCAGAGTCTAGTTATCGTCTGCCGCGCGCAGGGTAATACGCAAATCACCACCAATTAGGTTGTGGCTCGTTACAGAGTATCTTGGGGCATCGCTGAGCTTTTTAAAGACCCCCGAATGAACTGGTCTAGCGTCAGCACCCAACATACTTGGCGCCATATAGATCAACCACTGATCGATGAGCCCTTCCTGCTCCAGAGCCCCCACCAATGTGGGACCCGCTTCGATAAGGATCTCATTGGCACCTTTATCGCCTAGCGCCTTCAAAACAGCCTTAAGATCGACACCACCCTGTTTGTCGGCGACCTCAATATGACTCACCGTAGGAGGCATCGCTACGTAGGGTGCCGCGTCCGAGCGAGTAAACAGATAAGTGGACGTCTCACCGCCAACTACTTTTGCATTGGGCGCAACAACGGCGAACGAGTCCACCACCGCTCGAGGCGTTGGACGCGCAAGCGCGCGCTGCCAGTCATCATCTGATAGCCGATTTTCACATCGCCGCAGCGTCAGAGCGCAATCATCGGCCTCCACCGTTCCGCGTCCCGTAAGGATCACATCGCTTTCCGCACGCCAAGCCTGAACATCCTCCCGAGCAGCCGGGCCTGTAATCCACTGACTCTCGCCAGAGGCCATCGCGCTTCGGCCGTCCGCAGACATTGCCATTTTCACAGTAACCCTGCCCCAGCCGCGCGATAGGCGCAGAAAGAAGCCACGTAATTCCTCATTAGCCTCAGCCTCGAGAACACCTGTCTTTACCTCGATACCGGCAGCCTCAAGGTGTGCAATACCTTTACCTGCGACTCGCGGGTCGGGATCTAGGCAAGCGATAACTACACGTGATACTCCAGCGTTGATGAGCGCTTCAACGCAAGGTCCCGTGTGACCTGTATGAACACAGGGTTCGAGCGTAACGTAGGCGGTAGCCCCCTTTGCATCATCGGTTTGAGAAAGCGCATGAACCTCTGCGTGCTGTTGACCGGTGGGATGAGTGAATCCGGACGCAAGAAGCTGATTACTCTGCGTCAGCACGCATCCAACAGCTGGGTTCGGGGCAGACCATAGGCGCGCCTTGCGACCTACTTTGATCGCCTCTGCCATCCATGCTTCATCTGAAGGGAGCACGTTGTAACTCAGTTCTGAGGATCCGCTTCGAGCAAGGCAATCGCATCACGAAACTCCGACAGATCCTCGAAGCTTCGGTAAACCGATGCGAACCGGACGTAAGCGACTTGATCGAGACGCTTCAGCGCCTCCATCACAAGCTCACCGACAGCACGCGAATCAATTTCTCGCTCACCGGTCCCTCTCAATCGGTTTTTAATCTGACCTAACTCACTCTCGACGGCCTCAACGGCGACAGGACGCTTCTCTAGGGCGCGCTGCAATCCGGCGCGCAACTTTTCCTCATCGAAGGGCTCACGGCTGCCATCTTGCTTAATAACGCGAGGCATAACGAGTTCAGCCGCTTCATACGTGGTAAATCGCTCGCGGCAGCTAACACACTCACGGCGACGACGCACCTGCCCACCGTCAGCCACCAATCTCGAGTCGATGACTTTTGTATCGTCTGCCCCGCAGAATGGACAAAACATCGCTCTTCCCCCTAACGTATTTTTCTATTCGTATTTTTTCAGTCCGCGTAAACAGGGAAACGCGCACAAAGTGCTTTGACCTTCTCGCGCACTGCATCAATTACCGACTCAGGATCGCTCGACTCCAAACCTTCAAGCACGTCACAAATCCAGTTCGTCATTTCCTGTGTTTCCTCATCACCAAAACCACGCGTGGTAATAGCAGGTGTCCCCAAGCGAAGACCCGAGGTCACAAAGGGTGAGCGAGGGTCGTTGGGCACTGCGTTCTTATTCACCGTGATGTAAGCACGACCTAGCGCAGCATCCGCGTCTTTACCGGTGTATTCCTTGTCTCGTAAATCGAGGAGCATCAAATGATTATCGGTGCCGCCGGAAACCAGATTGAAGCCCCGACTAGTAAACGTTTCCGCCATCACTTTCGCGTTCCGAACGACCTGGTGTTGATAATCGACAAACGCAGGATCCATCGCCTCTTTGAAAGCAACCGCCTTCGCAGCGATGGCGTGCATGAGCGGACCACCTTGCGCACCGGGGAAAATGGCTGAGTTCAGTTTCTTGTGAAGCTCCTCATTCTCACGAGCTAGGATCAGACCTGAGCGCGGACCGCGCAATGTTTTGTGCGTGGTCGTCGTAACGACGTCAGCATGAGGAATCGGGTTGGGGTACACACCCGCCGCAACCAAGCCCGCAACGTGTGCCATATCAACCAGCAAATAAGCCCCCACCGCATCGGCAATCTCACGGAACTTTGACCAGTCCATGATTCGACTGTAAGCGCTAAAACCACCAATGATCAGCTTGGGCTTGTGCTCTAGGGCAATCTTCATTAGCTCTTCGTAATCGACCTCACCTGTCGTGTTGTCAATGCCATACTGAACTGCGTTATAGATCTTGCCCGAGAAATTAACCCCCGCACCGTGGGTCAGGTGTCCGCCGTCTGCAAGGCTCATACCCATAACTGTTTCGCCAGGCTGAAGGAGCGCGTGGAAGACGGCGATATTTGCGCTTGATCCCGAATGTGGCTGAACATTGGCGTATGCTGCACCAAACAACTCCTTAGCACGCTCAATGGCCAGTACTTCTGCACGATCGACAAACTCGCAACCGCCGTAGTAACGCTTACCCGGATAACCCTCAGCGTATTTGTTAGTAAGGACGCTCCCCTGCGCTTCAAGCACGCGCGGACTTGCGTAGTTCTCCGACGCGATTAACTCGATATGTTCTTCCTGGCGCTGGGTTTCCAGAGTCATTGCATCCCAAAGTTCGCTGTCGAACGATGAGATGGTCTGTGAGGATGAGTAACCGTGACCGGTCGGCGTCTTCGCAGCCTGATTCATGGGGTGTATCTCCTGGGGAAAAGGGGCGCAAAAATGTGCCCAAAAATCGACGATGTGGGGATGATAGCGCAGCTAACCACAGCATGCAGTGTAATCTGACGTTTTACCCAGAGTTGATTTAATTTGGATCACCGCCCTGTCATATTTCTGACATAAAAGCGTCACATAAGTCATAGATCATCGCAGCGCTTAGTGGGGGAAAATCAATGCGAATTAGTATTTTTGGTAGTGGCTACGTCGGGCTAGTGCAAGCAGCCGTGTTTGCCGATGTAGGCCATCGCGTTATCTGCATGGACATCGACGAAGCGCGCGTCCAGCGCTTGCGCGCGGGCGAAGTCCCGTTTTTCGAGCCCGGCCTAAGTAATATGGTGCTGCAAGCAGTGGACGAGGGGTTGCTGACCTTCACCAGTGATACGCGAACAGCTGTGCAAGATAGCGACTTCCTGTTTATTTGCGTTGGCACGCCTTCCGGCGATGATGGCAGCGCCGACTTACGTTACGTGATGAGTGTTGCAGACGGCATTGCCGAGCACATGAACGGACGTAAAGTGGTTGTCAATAAATCCACAGTTCCGGTGGGTACAGCGGATGCCGTGACGGCACGTATCGAGGCGGGTTTGCAAAAATACGGGTACAACCATCCCTTTGAGGTCTGCTCGAATCCCGAATTTTTGAAAGAAGGGTCAGCAATAAGCGATGCCAAGAGCCCGGATCGCATTATCGTGGGGGCACGGTCTGAAGACACCAAAGCCGACTTCAAGCGCATGTATGCAGCGTTTAACCGCAATCGCGACAAGCTGATGTTCATGGACCCGC
>JAYOAN010000213.1:0-2145 GCA_038104285.1 Halieaceae bacterium | reverse complement strand
ATTGGGTAACTCGTAGCGTAAATCTTACAGATGACGCGATCGTTCTACGTTTGTAAACTGTAGTCCGTCGCAATATTAGCCGTTTGTTACAGGGCAAGTCACAATGAATCCTAATTATCTGGATTTCGAGCAGCCGATCGCTGAGCTCGAGATGAAAATCGAAGAGCTCAAATCTGTCGTTGACGACTCTGAAATCAACATCAGTGATGAGATCGATCGCCTAAAGTCCAAGAGTCACAAATTGACTCAGTCCATTTACCGAGATCTCAGTCCTTGGGATATTGTGCGAGTCGCACGGCACCCATTGCGTCCCTATTCGCTAGACTACATTCCGTTGGTCTTTGATGACTTCGATGAGCTTCACGGCGATCGTCACTTTGGTGATGACAAGGCGATTGTGGGTGGTGTCGCTCGTTTGAATGGGCGGCCCGTAATGGTTATTGGTCAAGAAAAGGGTAGAGCGGTAAAGGACAAAGTCCACCGCAACTTTGGCATGCCGAAACCCGAGGGCTATCGCAAAGCGTTACGCCTCATGGAAATGGCAGAGCGGTTTAACATGCCCGTTGTCACACTTATCGACACTCCCGGGGCCTACCCTGGCATCGATTCTGAGGAGCGTGGTATTTCCGAGGCGATTGCACAGAATCTCGCCGTTATGTCGCGCCTGAGAACACCCATTGTCTGTATTGTCATCGGCGAGGGTTCGTCAGGTGGTGCTCTGGGTATCGGTGTCGGCGATCACCTGGCGATGCTGCAGTACTCGACGTACTTCGTTATATCACCGGAAGGGTGTGCCAACATCATTTGGAAAAGTAGCGAGTTTGCGCCGCAGGCAGCGGAGGCGATGGGTGTTACGTCCTCCACGCTCGAGGAGCTGGGCATTGTAGATACGACGATCCAAGAGCCGATGGGCGGTGCACACAGAGACGTCGAGGAAATGGCACGACGAATCAGAGAGCATGTCTCAGGTCAGCTGGACCGTCTTTGTGACACAGAGATGGACGAGTTGGTCGAAGCGCGTTATCAGCGACTGATGGCCTACGGCAGTCACTAACTCTATGACCTCGCCGTTGCTCGAAGCCCTGGAAGAGCATGCGGCAACGCTTCGGAGAGCAAGCCACCTTTATGTGGGTTTCTCAGGTGGGAAAGACAGCCACAGCTTACTCCATGCGCTAGCCGCCTTATCACAACGCTCAGCGCTCCCCCGCATTACAGCTATCCATGTCAATCATGGCTTGCATCCTGATGCTGGTTTATGGGAACAGCATTGCCGCGATGTCGCCCAAGACTTAGCTGTGGAGATCAAGGTTGAGTCAGTTGCGGTCGGCTCTCATGCTTCCCCGGAGGCTCAAGCCAGAAATGCCCGTTATGATGCTTTTGAGCGTTACATGGTGAAAGACGCAATACTGCTACTCGCGCATCATTTAGACGATCAAGTCGAGACCGTACTGTTCAGGTTGATTCGAGGAGCAGGCCCCTCGGGACTCCGTGGTATTCCAGAATCGCGTGCTCTTGGCGCTGGAAAGATCCTCAGGCCGTTTTTAGGGATAAGTCGATCTCAGATTGAGGAATATGCAGCCGTCATTCCGCTCGAGAGTGTCGAGGATCCCAGTAACGAGGATACGGCACTCGATCGTAATTTTTTACGCCACCAAGTCCTACCTTTGATCGCAGAACGCTGGCCGGGTTACCGCTCAGGGATTGCCCGCACGGGCCAGATTATGGGGGCTGTCGACCGTTCCTCATCAGACCTCTGGTACGAGTGCACATTGGGCGCTTTGAGTCTGGATGTTAATGGACTGGAGGTTGAGGTTCTGCACACGCAAATTCGCAGCAAGCTGACAGCGTTGCGCCTTCAACCGCCTGCGCACGATGCGCTCAAGGAGTTTTGCAGACAGTGCTTCGAATCGCGCGCTGACAAGACGCCCAGTTTACTGATGGATGCCTGCACGCTCGTTTTCTGGCGGGATAGGGTCCAGCTCATTTCTGCGGTGCCGACAGACTTTGAATTCGAAGAGGTGCGAGTAGGTGAGTCGATCGACCGACCCTGGGGCCATCTAACCTGGGAGGGGAGTGATATCGGATTAGCCCCAGATTCTATCGTCGGACTTCGGTCGATCACCTCGGGCGAGAGAGTTAAATTTC
>JAYOAN010000041.1:0-11311 GCA_038104285.1 Halieaceae bacterium | reverse complement strand
CGGGTTGAAGGTCGGCCAAGAACGAATTTCTGATGTCGTCGGGAAGCTCGTTGAGGACGTCGGCTTCCTGCTCATGATCAAGTAGCGACCAAAGCTCCTCACGAGTCGCTGGTGGTGACGCGCTGATCAGGTAGGCGATGTCACCCGGAGACATGTCGGGTAGATATGAAGCCGCATCAGGCAGCGCACCCGAGCGCAATGCATCAGCGACGCGAGTCACTGCGGGGCTTGCCTGTGCGCTGATATCGACCATCAAAGATCCTCCCGAATGCGCGCAAGGGTAACATTGCTTTCGCTATTTCGGCGACGCGGCCGGTGCGAACAAATACCAGACCCTAAGGTGTCTACTCTTTGGGCATGTCTCTGTGACTCACCGAGACACCCTCAAAATGCGTGGCAAGCGCTTCCCCAACGCGCTCGGTCATATAAACGGATCGATGTTTGCCGCCCGTGCAACCAATGGCGATGGTCAGATAGGCACGCTGGCTTTTTTGATAGAGAGGAACCCAATTCAACAACATGCCAATGATATCATTGGCAACGGCGGCGGTTTCTTGGTGCGCCTCGATAAATTGCTTCACCTGCGGGGCTTGGCCAGTATAAGGGCGGAGTTCAGGCTCCCAGTGGGGGTTTGCCAACATTCGCATATCGAGAACAATATCAGCGTTTAACGGAGCCCCCTTTTTGAAGCCAAACGATTCAACGGAAATACTCATGCCTGACCGCTCGGTTCCAAATCGTTCTTGGATGACCTCACGTTGTTGGTAAGGCGACATTTCCGAGGTGTCTATAATTAAATCCGCTGTCGAGATCAACGGCTCCAAAATAATCCGTTCGACAGCAAGCGCATTGGTTAGTGGTAGTCCGTCCTCGCTTAAGGGATGCTTGCGGCGAGTTTCGTTGAAGCGCTTGCTGAGTGCTTGCTCGTTAGCGTCAAAGAAGATGAGTTCGAATGTGATGCTTTCTCGAAGGGATTTCAGGAAATCACGAAGGTCGCTGACACCGTCGTCCTCTGTGCGGATGTCAATACAAATCGCCAGTCCTGTATGGATTGACGAGGGTGAATGCGTGAAGTGTGTGATTAGTGACTCGAGAAGCGTCACAGGCAGATTATCGACGCAATAAAAGCCCATGTCCTCGAACTGTTTAAGCGCCGAACTTTTCCCAGAGCCAGAACTACCACTTACGATAATAATGCGCATGACGAAACCGCTATTTTCCTATTCACAAAGCTCGTCGCACCCCTGCTTGTTCGAGATGCTGTTTTTAAAATGGATACTCAGCCTTTACTTCGATTGCCGCTTCCAAGAGAGTTGCTGATCGATAGCTAGCACTGGCTTTCCCCAAAATTCGCTACGCTAGCTCCTACAATGATCGCTGCAGCGTCTGCTTCTAATCCTAATGCGTTCTTTGCTTGCGCTTATGATCAGTTATCTGACGATCCAGCTTGTCTATTACGGAGTCGATCGCAGGATACATATCCGAGAGAGTCTCTGAAGCAAAAAAATCAGCGCCAGCAAGATGTAGGTTAGCTTCAGCTTTATGTTCGGTGCGCTCAACGACCAATACGAACTCGACGTGATCGATGGCGTCACAATGGCGCTGCACTCTTCGAAGCTTCTTCGAAATATGCGCTCTCAAGCCATCGGTTACTTCGACATGGTGTCCACTAATAGTCACTCTCATGATATTTCTCCTGTGATGTTATTTCCGATTAGATATACCGCTTCCTTTCGTTTGAGGGGCCTATGTTCATTTGTTCTCGATATTTCGCGACGGTGCGTCTTGCGACCACAACACCTTCGTCCGCAAGGAGCGTACAAAGCTTTGCATCACTCAAGGGCTTTTGGGGGTTCTCACCGCCAATAATTCGTTTGATGAGCGCTTTGATTGCTGTCGATGAGCATTCGCCGCCCTCGGTCGTTGCGACATGGCTTGAAAAAAAGTATTTCAGCTCGTAAATGCCGCGTGGTGTATGCATATACTTCCGGGTTGTTGCGCGCGAGACAGTTGACTCATGCAGATCAACTTCACCTGCGATATCTGCCAAAATCAAAGGGCGCATTGCCTCATCACCATGATCCAGGAAGGCGCGCTGGTGCTGGACAATAGAGGAAGCAACCTTTAGCAGCGTTTCATTGCGGCTTAGTAAACTTTTAATAAACCACTTGGCCTCTTGAACGTTGTTTCGTGCGTAATCTCGATCGGCACTTGTGCCCGCGTTTAGAAGCTCTGCGTAGTGGTGGTTGATACGAAGCTTAGGTGCAATATCGGGGTTGAGTTCTACGCGCCACTTGCCTTCCACGCGCTTAACGAAGACGTCAGGCACGATGTATTCAGTCGCTGAGCTTTCGACTGCAGCGCCCGGGGTGGGATTCAGCGAGCGAATTAAATTGAGTGCGCCAATAATATCTTCTGGGGTTGTTCGTATTCGCCGCGCCAGATTTTTCGGCTCAGCAATAGGGATTTGCTCGATATGCCTTCGAACCATCTTTCCCGCAGTGTCTCGGTGAGGTATGTCTTCTGACATTTGTCTTAACTGAATTAACAGACATTCCTGTAAGTTTGCTGCAAACACACCGGTTGGCTCGAAGTGCTGCAACCGGTGCAAAACAGCCATGACCTCTTCAAACTCAAGGTCATCGATATCGAGTCCTTCGAATATTTGCTCCGCAGTTTGGGTAAGCCTTCCGTCTTCGTCTACGGCGTCGATGAAGGCTAAAGCAACGGTGCGATCCGTTTCGGAGAAGCGCGTGAGATTAAGTTGCCATAGGAGATGGGACTGCAATGTTTCAGGAAGCGAGTCGCGGTCCGCGAAACTGACATCCTCACCGCCCGTACCTTGAGCTGATGCAGCTGGTGCGGAAGAGGGCATAACGTCTTCCCACGCCGCATCAACCTGCAATTCGGTTCCTGGGAGATCAACCGAGGTCGTATCAGAGAAATCGACCTGCTCTTTGATATCCGCATCTAGCGGCGCTTCATTTGCAACTTCCTCTTCGTCAAGTAGCGGATTGCTCTCGAGCGTTTCAGTAATCGCCTGCTGAAGGTCCAGTGTGCTGAGTTGGAGGAGCTTAATAGCTTGCTGCAGCTGAGGTGTCAGCGTGAGTTGTTGGCCGAGCTTTAACTGCAGCGCTTGCTTCATTGATCTCTTTAAGCAGCTATTGGAGAGACAGTGTAGCGCTTTCATTTCAGCAAAGGCAAACCGCTTGGCGCGTCTTTTGCTGTAACCTAAATGAGCGTAAAAATGAGTGATCGGTTTACAGTCTAAAGTCTTGCCCCAGATAGACTTTGCGCACCGTAGCATCATCTAGAATGCTCTGCGCACCCCCCTCTGCGATGACGCTTCCCTCACTCACAATGTAGGCTCGCTCGCAAATATCGAGGGTCTCGCGCACATTATGATCAGTGATCAAAACGCCCAAACCACGATCGCGGAGATGCGTGATGATGGCCTTAATATCTGAGATGGAGATCGGGTCGACACCCGCAAAGGGTTCGTCAAGCAAAATGACTTTAGGGTCCGTTGCGAGTGCGCGCGCTATTTCAACGCGTCGTCGCTCGCCGCCTGAGAGGCTTTGGCCAAGCGAACTTCGCAGATGGGTGATATGGAACTCACGAAGAAGTTCGTCGCAAAGTGCTTGCTGTTTATCCGTATCGAGGTCATCACGTGTCTCAATGATGGCCATCAGATTGTCCTCGACCGATAACCTCCTGAAAATTGAGGCTTCCTGGGGCAGATAGCTCAAACCTTGTCGTGCCCGCAGGTGGATCGGAAGCGACGTGACGTCACTGCCACACAGCGTGATTCGTCCTTCGTCGCTGGCAACTAGACCGACCATCAAATAGAAGCAAGTGGTCTTTCCCGCGCCGTTGGGGCCGAGAAGTCCAATGATTTCTCCGGCGTTGACCGACATTGACATGCCGTTTACGACGCGGCGTCCACGGTAGGATTTGGCTAGGCCTTTGGCAGTGAGCACTTCAGTCACGGTCTGTGCTCTCTCTGAGCGAGGTCGGTGGGATCGTTACTTTCACGCGCTGTGGCTGATTGCCACTGGGGGATCCTGTGGCGATGACACGCTGTGAGCTGACAATGTATTCGATCGTGCTGCCTTCGATCACGGCACCGTCTTGAAGAATCCGGGCATCACCAATAAGACGAATGCGATCACGCGTTTCCTGATATTCAATGGCATTAGCCCGGGCAATGATAGGTGCTGTGCTGTTCGTCGGCGTTTGCTTGAGTGTGGCAGGTGTACCTTGAGCAGTAATGATCGAGGCACCCTTGTCATCGAAAGAAAATACCAAGCTGTCTGAGTTGATTTCTAGCGACCCCTGACGGAGCTCTACCGAGCCGCGATAGGTTGTCAGCCCTGATGGCTCCTCGCGCGTAACTTGATCAGCCGATATTTCAATGGGCTGATCAGCATCGTTTGCATTGGCAATCATGGCGATGCTACTGAACAGTAGGAGCGCTACTGAGTTTCCAAGCAATCGACTACGTTTTTGGGCCTTCAAATTCACTTGCCGCGGGTTCCTTTATCGAAACTGGATGTCACTTCGCCCTGTAGTACTGCGGAGCCGTCGCGGAAGTCGATCTGAAGCCGTGATCCGGTTGTGACGCCGCGCTCGCTGGTAAGTGTAGCTTGAGATGTGGACTTGGCTAAACTAGTCGACGCGTCAATAGTAAGTTGCTCGGTAACCAACGTGACATTGGCACCTCGAGTCACGGTAACACCACCGGATAATACCAAGGTGTCATTACGTGTTTCTGATAAGCCCCGCGGCGCCTCGAGTTGCCATCGCACGCCTTGTTCGTCCTCGCGCTCCATATAAAGACGACCCAGCAGTAATTCTGACTCACCTTCTAATTGCACAGCATGATCGGCTTGGCTGACCTCAAGTTTTCGGCCGTTGTCGTCGTAGCGAGTTATTGCAAGCTGATTGAGTTCAGTGGCCACCAGCTTCCTAGCCTCCAAGCTTGTTGGCGCCTCACTCTCGAGTCGAGCAAAAATAGCGAGTACCGCGATGACGCCAATGACAGCGCCTGTGATGCTCCATCTCATACGTTTGCAACATCCAAAATGTACTCACAGAACTCGCGAACGCAGCCCTCGCCACCCTTTAGTGTTGAAATCCAACCCGCCTGTGACAGAACCGCCGCCGCTGCGTCAGCGGGGCAAGCGCCTATTCCAACGCTGGTAATAGCCTCTATGTCAGGTAAGTCATCACCCATATAGGCAACATTTTTTAGCTCAATCGATAACGAGGCGATTAGCTCTTTTAGTGCGGCGAGCTTGTCTTCTCGCCCTTGGATTAGATGATGGATGCCAAGTTCGGAAGCCCTACGCGCCACCATGGGAGACACACGGCCCGTAATAATAGCGGTTTGAACGCCCGCTTTTTGGATGCACTTGATCCCGACACCGTCCTTAATATTGAAAGACTTTAGCTCAGCCCCGTCGCTGGTGTAGGTGACCTTGCCATCGCTCATTACACCGTCGACGTCCAAAACCAGGAGTGTAATTGTGGTCTTTTGACTCATACGATCCCTGCCCTAAGCAGCGCGAGGAGGTGGATGACGCCGGTGACAGCGCCAGCTTCGTTCGTAACTACCAGCGCGGAAATACCCTCTGACTCCATGCGTGTCACCGCTTCAGCCGCGAGTGCATCGCCATTTATGGTTTTGGCGCCGGGTGACATAACACTGCCCACTTCAGCCGCACTTAAATCATGCCCTTGCTCCAGGGCCCTTCGTAAGTCACCGTCCGTAAAGATCCCAAGCAGGGTGTTTTTATCATCGGTCACAGTGGACATGCCCAACCCTTTAGCGGAGATCACCATAAGCGCATCAGCCAAGGACGTCGATGGAGCGACGCTGGGAATGTCGGACCCACTCACCTGAAGGTCCGATACCCGGGTTAACAAGCGTCGCCCGAGCGCGCCGCCCGGATGGGTGAATGCGAAGTCCTCTGCGGTGAACCCTTTCTGCTCCAAAAGCGCTACCGCTAATGCATCTCCCATGACGAGGTTGGCAGTAGTGCTTGCAGTGGGCGCTAGATCATGCGGGCAGGCCTCTTCATCGACGCCAATATTCAAGTGGATATCAGCGGCGGATGCCAGAACAGAGCTTGGATTGCCGGTCATTGCAATGATGGGTATCCCTAAGCGTTTCAGCATGGGAAGAAGGGCAGTTATCTCGCTGGTGGTGCCGCTGTTGGACATGAGTAACGCTGCATCGCTACGTGTGATCATCCCCATATCTCCATGGCAAGCTTCAGCCGGGTGAACGAACTGCGCCGGAGTACCCGTGCTCGCCAAGGTTGCCGCTATCTTATTCCCAATATGGCCACTTTTGCCCATTCCACTGACGATTACTCTCCCGCTCACATGAGCCAGAATGTCGACCGCTTTAGCGAATGCATCATCGATTCGAGATTTAAGTGCGGCAATTGCGCGCATCTCTATATCGATGGTCCTTATTGCCGATTCTGTCGATGAACGAGAAGATTTATCAGTCATGTCTACCTTGCCAGGTCTGAGGCCAGAAACAGAATTGTCAGATAACTTATATAGGTACCAAGTAATACGACACCGGCGAAGCGACCGAGTTCACCGGCCCCCGTGCTATGCCGCATTGCCTTGCGCTGCGCCTGCCAAGCAAAGAGCATCAACAGCACTGCTAGCGATAAGGTAAAGAGCCAATCTCGATTAAAGACCGCTGAATCTAATGACAGAGGCCCCAGCAGACCCGGAACGGGTAGCACGATCAGTAGGTTAAAAATATTACTGCCAATGATAGCGCCCAATGCTATGTCCGCGTGTCCTTTCATGGCACTCATAACTGATGCGGCTAGCTCGGGAAGACTCGTCCCGATAGCGACAATGGTTAGGCCGACAATGAGCTCAGACACGCCTAGCGAGGTTGCGATGTTAACGGCACCAATCACCAGTACTCTGGATGAGATGACTAGCAGCGTCAGTCCACCTAGAAACTTGAGCCAGGCTGCGCCTGCTGCTGTGGAGGCAGGTTCCTGCAATACTGAGGCTTGGTCGCTGTCGCGTTTGGATAACAAGAACAGGAAAATTATTAGCGCGCTGATTAGGACGAGTCCGTCCAACACAGATAAATTTCCATCGATCATGAGTGCGCCAGCGAGCAGCGTAGCGCCAAGCATCTGCGGGAGTTCTCTGCGTGTAGTGGAAGCTTCGACCGACATCGTTTTGATAATCAAGGTGACCCCTAGCACGAGTCCGGTATTGGTGATGTTCGATCCCAGTGCGTTGCCGACCGCTAACTCGCCCGATCCCGAGAGAGACGCTATGACCGATACGACAATCTCAGGTGCAGACGTACCAAGCGAGACAATGGTTAAGCCGATCAATAAAGGTGAAAGACCAGCGAGGTTCGCGATTGCTGCGGCACCGTCAACGAACTTATCGGAACTCCAAACAAGTCCGATCAATCCGGCCACAATAAAAAACACGTCTAACATTTGGGTAATGGTACACCTTGATCGTTTAAACTCGCCGCTGGATCCAAGCGATCGGGTATCATACGCGAACTGATCGGCGTTATAACCTTACTTAACGCTGTAACAATGTCGATCATCCCGAGCATCTCGGGAGCGAAGACAGTTTAGTGAAGGGAAAATATGAAAGTCTCGGCGTTCTTCTCAAAAGGGTTTGTGGCTTTGGTGCTCACCATGTTGTCCTTACCAAGCGGTGCACAAGTCAACGATACCGCACCTAAACCCATCATTGAGTACACCACAACTCAGATCATGACCATTATCGAGGGCGCGCCAGAGTACTTCGATGAGGACCCGGATCGCTTCTACGGTGAAATCGGTGCGGTGCTTGATTCCACCATTGACTGGCGGGGTTTTGCTAAAGGGGTCATGGGAGAATACGCATCAAACGCGCGTTATCAGAGCTTGGATGCCGATGGAAAAAAAGCATTGCGCGCCCAGCTTGAGAGCTTCACCGACATTATTAAATCAGGCTTGATAAGAACCTACGCCAAGGGGCTTTTGGCCTTCAGTGGATCCAAATTCGAAATTGTTGATGGTGATGATATCGACCCTAAAGCGCGATCCGCATCGATTACGCAGTTGGTTTATGGCTCCGGTGATCAGACATACACCATTAGATATCAGATGGGTAAGCGCAGGGATGGCTCTTGGCGGCTGCGAAATCTCATTGTCGAAGATATTAATTTGGGGCAGATCTACCAAAATCAGTTTGCCTCGGCCGCGAAGGCCGCGAATGGCAATGTTGGTCAAGTAGTGGCCGAGTGGGATGTGGCGGCAAACCTACCAGAGGACCTTGATGATGAATGAGACAATGATTATCAACGCACTAGAGAGCGCATTTCCCGGTGCGGAGATTGACGTTCAGCTCGACGGATCGCACTGTCAGGTGACGGTGGTCAGCGAGTTGTTCGAGGGACTTCGACCTGTCGCCCGTCAGCAGAAAGTGTATGCACCTCTTAATGAGTTTATCCGCTCCGGCGCGCTTCACGCCGTCAACATTGTTGCGAACACGCCCTGATTCGGATCCTCTGACGTGGATTATTTTGTTATTCGTGGTGGTAAACCGCTGCAGGGTCGCATTGCTATTTCCGGCGCAAAAAACGCGGCGCTGCCCATTCTCGCGGCGAGCTTATTGACGTCTGAAGAGTTGAGGCTGAACAACGTGCCTCACCTCAACGATATCACCACCATGGTTGAGCTCTTGGGGGCCTTAGGCGCTGAAGTCGCCGTTGACGAATCAGGGGCCCTCTGCATGTCGGCTGCTGAGTTGAGCAGTCGCCGTGCGCCCTACGAACTGGTTAAGACCATGCGTGCCTCTATCTTGGTGATGGGACCATTACTCGCGAGATTTGGCCGGGCGGAAGTTTCCTTCCCTGGCGGGTGTGCCATTGGGAGTCGCCCCGTCGATCTTCATTTGAAAGGTTTCGAGGCGATGGGTGCGCAAATCGATGTGCGCGACGGTTACATTGTAGCGACCACCGAGGGTGGCTTGCGCGGCTGCGATTTCACCTTTGAGATGGTCACTGTTGGCGGTACTGAAAATTTGCTGATGGCAGCCGTATTGGCCGACGGCGAGACAGTGCTTCGCAATGTCGCGAAAGAGCCCGAGATCACCGATCTCGTGAGGTTTTTACGCGCGATGGGGGCCGACATCTCCGGTGACGATACAGATACCCTAGTGATCAGAGGTGTGCGGTCATTGAGCGCCTGTGAGTATACGGTGATGCCTGATCGCATTGAGGCAGGGACGTATCTCGTTGCGGGCGCGGCCACAGGAGGGTGTATCACAGTCGATGGCGCCGATGCAGGACATCTCGGACTTGTACTGGATAAGCTGAGTGAAGCTGGGGTTGATGTGCAGGTTGATAAAGACTCAATTACCGCGGATATGACAGGGAAGCGGCCTCTATCGGTCGACGTCA
Organism: Halieaceae bacterium; assembly: GCA_038104285.1. GTDB lineage: Bacteria > Pseudomonadota > Gammaproteobacteria > Pseudomonadales > Halieaceae > Luminiphilus. Next base: position 1,854 of record JAYOAN010000041.1, on the reverse strand, counting down.
TTACGGCGCCTTATCCGGGTTTCCCCACAGATATGCAGGCGCAATTCACCGCGCTCAATCTTGTCGCTGACGGTGTGGCGCGGATTACCGAGACCATTTTTGAGAATCGTTTGATTCATGCGCAAGAGATGTCGCGAATGGGTGCCAATATTACGATTGACGGGCATTCGGCTATCATCCGTGGCCAAGAGGAAATCAGTGGTGCGCCGGTGATGGCATCGGACCTTCGCGCGTCAGCGAGCTTGGTTATTGCAGGCCTAGCGGCAAAGGGAGAGACGCGGGTGGACCGCATTTATCACATCGATCGCGGTTACGAGCGTATCGAGGAGAAACTTCAATCGGTGGGCGCTGATATTGTCCGGAAAATGAGGTGATCAATGTCCAAAGGCACTGAAACACTCACAATTGCACTCACGAAAGGTCGGATTCTCAAAGAGACGCTGCCACTGTTTGCGGCTGCAGGCATTGAACCCCTCGAGGATATGGAGAAAAGCCGAAAACTGATATTCCCAACCACTCGCGAGGGGGTCTCTTTTGTTTTGCTTCGCGGGTCGGATGTGCCGACGTATGTCCGCCACGGCGCTGCTGATGTTGGTGTTGTCGGCAAAGATATTCTTATGGAGTTTGGTGACGAGGGTCTTTACGAGGTGTTGGACCTGGAGATCGCAAAATGCCGCTTGATGACGGCAGGTATCGAGAACGCCCAGCAAAGGTCGGCGGCAAAGATCCGCGTGGCGACTAAGTTCGTCAATATTGCCCGCGATCACTACGCCAAGCGTGGCGTCCAGCCCAACATCATCAAACTCTATGGTGCTATGGAGCTGGCACCGATCATGGACCTCGCTGACGAGATTGTGGATATCGTTGATACGGGTAATACCTTGAAAGCTAATGGCATGGTCCCTCGTGAGCATATCGCTGATATTTCGTCACGACTTATTGTTAACAAAGCCTCAATGCGCACTCGCAATCCGATGATCGCCGGCTTGGTGTCATCAATTTCAGCTGCTGTGTCCCCTGAGGTCGGCGGCTCCGGGAGTGGTGCGCCATGACAATCGAGATTCGACGCTTAAGCAGTTGCAATGATGATTTTGAAGCGCAGATCGCCACGCTGCAGGCACCCATGGAAGCTATCGATCCAGGGCTTGTTGGCACGGTCAGTGAGATCATTACGACGGTAAGAAGCGGCGGTGATGCTGCCTTACTTGCGTTTACTCAAAAGTTCGATAACCACCCGGCTTCAGCGATATCGGAACTCGTTTTTGATAGAGATCGCCTCGTAGGGTTCGAGCAAAAGATCAGTGACACCGAGAATGCTGCGCTCAAAACTGCGGCGGCTCGAATCAAGCGCTACCACCGACAGCAACTGAGTGATGATTGGTCCATCGAGGACGAGTACGGTAGCCGTTTAGGACAGCGGATTCGTCCCATGTCGCGCGCGGGTCTCTATGTGCCAGGGGGGAAAGCTAGCTACCCGTCCTCCGTTCTCATGAATGCGATCACCGCGAAAGTTGCGGGCGTGCCTCACGTGACGATGGTCGCTCCAACGCCCGACGGCGTGTTAAATCCACTGGTGATGGCTGCGGCCTCGATGGCGGGTGTTGATGAGGTTGTGACCATAGGTGGCGCCCAGGCAGTGGCCGCGTTGGCGTATGGCACTGAGAGTATTCAGGCCGTCGATAAAATTGTGGGGCCAGGTAACCGGTTTGTGGCAGAGGCAAAGCGGCAAGTCTTCGGCAAGGTAGGCATCGATATGATTGCCGGTCCCTCCGAAATTTTTGTGATTGCAGACGGTTCCGTCGATCCTAAGTGGATTGCCCTCGATCTGATGTCGCAAGCTGAGCATGACGAAGT
>JAYOAN010000212.1:0-2153 GCA_038104285.1 Halieaceae bacterium | reverse complement strand
TTCTTCGCCATGCCTTTGCCAGTCACCTTCTTGAGTCGAGCGGAGATCTCAGAGCCGTGCAAGAATTGTTGGGACACGCAAATATCGCGACGACACAGATATACACACACCTCGACTTCCAACATTTGGCTAAAGTGTATGACCAGGCCCACCCTCGGGCGCAGCAAACCAAGAAAGCCAAACGCTAATCACGCTAACCATTTTCAAGCAGAGCCAACGTGACCATAACCACTCTTTCATTTGATCTCGATGACACCGTGTGGGATCCGAGACCCGCATTAATAGCGGCGGATAAGGCACAGTGGGAGCACTTATCGACTCGCTTTCCCAATCTCAGTGAGCACTTCACCAAAGATAGGGTCATGGGTTGTCGAAAACGCGTCATTGATAAATCACCCATGATTGTGGGAGACGTCACAGCGCTAAGAATCGAAGTGATGGAGCAGTTGCTCCTCTCTTTAGGCGTTCCCGCTGACACCACCATCAGTGCAGCACAAGACGCCTTTGCCGCCTTTATGGCGCACAGAAATGACGTCGTCTTATTTCCTGATGCGATCGATGTGTTATCTGACTTAGCGGAACGTTTTACATTGATTGCCATCACCAATGGCAATGCCGATGTGCACAAAACACCGTTAGGACCGTTCTTTACGTTGGCCTTCAGAGCCGATGAGGTGGGCAGCGCCAAACCCGACGCGAAGATATTTGAAGTGGCGATGAGCGTAGCTACCTGCGCATCTAATGCAATGATTCACATTGGTGACAGCATAGAGACCGATGTGAATGGTGCGCTCAACGCAGGTGTTACACCCATTTGGTTCAACGCCAATGGAGACGAGAACTCGCTGGGTGTCATAGAGGTCCGATCGCTCACAGATCTACCTACAGCGATCGATTCGCTGATTGCTTAGATCGCTTCCTCGCCGGTTTCACCGGTACGGATACGAACAACCTGCTCTAGCTCGGAGACGAAAATCTTACCGTCGCCAATCTTACCCGTGCTGGCAGCAGAGATAATCGTGTCAACGATTTGATCGAGCTGATCTGCTGAGGTTGCGATCTCGAGCTTGAGCTTCGGCAGAAAATCGACAACGTACTCAGCACCGCGATAGAGCTCAGTGTGACCGCGCTGACGACCAAAACCCTTCACTTCGGTAACCGTCACGCCCTGAACACCGATATCTGACAGTGCACTGCGTACATCGTCTAACTTGAACGGTTTGATAATCGCGGTAACCAGCTTCATGAAAACCTCTTCCAGATGTTACATACAAATTATTTGTGCAGAGTATGGCGCAAGCCAGAGCGTTAATGAAGTCAGGAATGCCTCCGTTGCGACGAAGCAAAAAAAAACCCGACCAAAAGGCCGGGTTTTATCCTTCAAATCAACGCTTAGCGATTAGCGACAGTGCCACCAGAGCGCTGAACGTCGAGGTCAAAGCGATCTGATTGCATCACTTTGGTCCATGCTGACGCAAAGTCGCTGACAAACTTCGCCTCGCCATCATCAGAGCCATACACCTCAGCAATCGAGCGAAGCTCTGAGCTTGAGCCGAACATCAGATCGATGGGTGTTGCCGTCCAACGGCGATCACCGGTTTCGCGATCCGTAGCGACATAGATGCCCGGAAACTCAGTTGATGCAGTCCACTGAACCCCCATATCGAGCAAGTTCACGAAGAAGTCGTTGCTCAACTGGCCTTCACGGTCAGTGAAGACACCGTGAGATGATCCAGCACTGTTTCCGCCCAATACACGCAGACCACCGACGAGCGCTGTCATTTCGGGTGGTGTCAGATCAAGCAAATTGGCCTTGTCGATCATCGCACCCACAGGTGACATATAGTTACGATCTTCATCGTAGTAGTTGCGGAAGCCATCAGCCACAGGCTCGAGCGCCGCGAACGAGTTCACATCTGTCTGCTCTTGCGAGGCATCCATTCGACCTGGAACAAAAGCAATCTCGATGTCATGGCCACGCTCAGCCGCTGCGCTTTCGATCGCCGCAGCGCCGCCGAGGACAATCATGTCAGCCATGCTGATCGCTTTATTACCGCGCGCCTTGTCATTGAACTCCCCACGTACTTTCTCGAGTGCCGCAAGCGTAGAGGCAAGCTCGTCAGTGTCGTTCACTTCCCATGAATTCATGGGTG
>JAYOAN010000211.1:0-2157 GCA_038104285.1 Halieaceae bacterium | reverse complement strand
AGATAGGCGCAGTCTTGTCACGGTGTTAGTCTCGCAGCAGTTCTATTCGTGCCGCAAAAATAGTGAGAAATGGCACAAACAAAAAATAAGCGGTTCAACTATGTCTGCAGATGCTATTCAAATTGTCATTTTCCTCGCTATCACGATGCTTATTGGTGGTCTTACCTATCGGCGAGTAACGCGTGATATTGCCGCCCAGAGTGCACCTAGCAGCGCCCGTGAGGAAGTGTTTCTTGCAGGCAAAGGACTGAGTTGGATCGTTGTCGCTGGCTCCATCACGCTCACCAACCTAAGTACCGATCAGCTTGTCGGTATGAACGGCAACCAAATGGCGCTGTTGGCCTGGTGGGAGCTCGCAGCGGTCGTTGGTTTGATTATTCTCGCGAAAGTTATTCTGCCGGTTTACTACCGTTATAACTGCACAACCACGACCGAGCTTCTCGAGAAGCGATACAACGATCAGCGTATCAGAGCCTTGATCGGGCTTTTATTCCTGCTTGGCAATCTATTCATTTTTATTCCAGCCATGCTCTACAGCGGCTCGCTCTTCATTCAAACGATGTTTAATGTCGATCTGCCACTGATGCTCATTGCCGTTGCCTTTGCCGTCGTGGGTTCGGCCTATGCTGTGTTGGGTGGACTGCGCGCCGTTGCAGTTTCTGATGCTTACAGCGGGGTTCTGTTGCTCACGCTGGGGGTGGTCGTTGTTGTGCTTTCACTGGCGACTGTTGATTTTGACCTGTCGGGCATCCCGGCAGAGCGGCTGACGATGATAGGCGACAGTTCGACGCCTATTCCTTGGCACACGCTATTGACCGGTATGGTCTTCATTCAAATATTTTACTGGGGCACCAACCAGACGATTACGCAGCGCGCGATGGCGTCGCCGACCGTTGAAGAGGGTCAAAAAGGCGTACTCGCCGCAGCAGCAATTAGGCTAATGATCATCCCGCCGCTGGTCGTAATTCCCGGGATTGTGTCTTATAAGCTATACGGCGATGTGGGGGATGCTGCCTTTGGTCTTATTGTGCGCGATGTTCTCCCGCTCTGGTTGTCCGGTGCATTTGCCGCGGCGATTGCAGCGGCCGTTCTGACCAGTGTAAACAGTGTTTTGAACTCCTCGACCACGCTGTGGGTCTGCGACATTCACGAGCCTTTCATCAATCCAAACGCTGATTTAAGGCGCTTAAATCTCGTAATTACGGTGAGCTTTGTGCTGATTGGTCTCGCGATGGTACCGCTTTATGCGACGGCGGATAGCATCATTAATTTAGTTCAGGAGCTGTATGGGTTACTCAGTATGCCGATTCTTTCGGCCTTTATTGTTGGCCTGCTATTTCGCGATGTGGCGGCGGGCGCCGCCATTACAGCTGTGGTACTGGGGGTGTTGTTGTACGCCTTTTTCTCGTTCGTTTGGGCCCCGTTGCACTACATCCACATGATGTTTTTCACGGTGATTTTCTGCGTGCTAACAGCGCTTGCTATAAGTCGGATCGTGTTTGGAACTTCGCCCGCGTTCGAGCCTGCGGTGAAGTTCGGCTAGCGCAGTGTTCCTAGGCTTAGGTCCCAGGCTTAGGTTCGTGGCCTCGGTTCTAGGCTTCGGTTCTAGACTTCGATTAGGTGAAAGATGAGTATGCTCTCTGGATGCATGATGGGGAGGGTTAACCCGGCCTGCTGCAGCCAATCTCCACCAAAGCGCTGTGACTTTAGCTGGTCGCGATAGCCGGCCTGCTTATCGAACAAATTCTGAGGCCATACAACCTGCAGCTGATACTGCTTAGACGCGTCTAGCCCTCGGAAATGCATGCGCTTGGGGAAGGCTGTTCCTGGTGTATGTAACATCGCAACGGCACTCAAGGCCTCGCTTTGGTCATCTGAAATAACACTCCAAGCAACTTGTTGCGCACTCTGCTCGTGCGCAACGTAGCGACCGCTGTGGAGCAGATGACGATGCTGTTTGTGGAAGCGGATCGCAGCTTCAAGCGTTAAGCGATCATCCTCGTTCAGTTTGCGTATATCGGCTTCGACGCCCATATGACCCCAGAGGGCTACGCCGGCGCGAAAGGCCATGGCATGTTGCCGGCCCGTCAGATGGCAGGGGCTTGGTCCTACGTGCGACCCCATCAATTCAGGTGGCAGCATGGAGAGAAAGCCTCG
>JAYOAN010000040.1:4218-11368 GCA_038104285.1 Halieaceae bacterium | reverse complement strand
GTCATTTGAAGCATATCGACAGCGTATCCAACCAGCGCAAGTGCTAAAACAATGAGCGGTGTTTGCAGTGAGGTACGCCAATTGGGGCGCGACGCTTTCACTCGGCTATCACACCTTTGGTTGAGAACCGGTAACCCGTTCCTCGGACTGTTTGAATAAGATCGCTGTAATCTTTTACCCCACCCTCTAACGCTTTTCTCAGACGCCGAATGTGAACATCGACCGTTCGCTCTTCGACATAAACATTGGCCCCCCAGACATGGTCTAAGAGCTGATTCCGCGTGTATGCCCGCTCGGGATGCGACATGAAGAATTGAAGCAAGTTGAATTCCGTTGGTCCCATCTCAATGGGCTCGTTGGCCACGAATATTCGCCGACTATCCATGTCGAGTAGAAGATCCTCGACCTCGAGACGGTCTCGTTGCTCGCCACCGGCAGCGCGCCGCAGCTGTGCTTTTATGCGGGCAATCAATTCGCGGGGCGCAAAGGGCTTAGTCACGTAATCGTCAGCGCCGACATCCAAGCCCTGAATGACGTTGTCCTCTGCGGCTTTTGCCGTGAGCATGATGACCGGAATTTCCGCGGTAGCGTCGTTTCGCTTCAAGCGTCTGAGCAACTCCAGCCCACTACCGCCGGGAAGCATCCAATCAAGCAATACAATTGCGGGACGCTCATCGACGATTAGCCGATGTGCATCCTGAATATTCTCAGCCTCGATACATTCGAAATCGGCAATTTCAAGCGCCATTCGCAGCATGTCGCGAATCGAAAACTCGTCGTCGACAATCAGAACCTTTTTACCTGTCATGCTTTTGATCCTCTAGATTCGCGTCTATTAAATGAAAAAAAAATGACAGAAAGGTTACGGTGGCTACCACCAATCAAACCAACCTTTGTCTTTGAACTCGTCCTGACAGGATGCGAGCTGCCGGTTGTAGAGGTTCGCTCTGCGGTCGACCTTCTTCGCCACCTCAACTAACCACGGCTTAGACCGATAGGTACCGCGTTTGTAGCCGCCATGACCCTCGTGGTACGCCAGGTATAGCCTGAAGGCATCGTCCTTCGCAATGCCATTGGTTTTGTTAGTCGTATGGTTGTACCAACCAACAAAATCAATTGCATCGTCGAAATCATCGCGATCAGCACCGTGATTGCCAGACTTGGTCTTGTACCACTCCCAAGTGCTGTTCTTGGCTTGAGAGTAGCCGTATGCATCACTGGGCCGTGGACCAGGAATGAAGCCCCAGATTTGCTTTCTCGGTGGCTTTGCGCCGGCAACAAAACGCGATTCCTGATGCATGAACGCCATCATCACCGATACTGGCACACCCCACTTCTGCCGCGAAGCGACCGCATCCTCATACCAACCCTCTTTGTCTCGGAAAATGTCGCAAACGTTATCCAATTTTTCGGGCGGCTTAGTCGCGCAGCCAGCAATGAAGATAGCCCCGGTTAGCATAAAAGTTACGTGGAATCTCTTCATTGCTGAGCTTCCTCAAGAAGCGAAAGAAAACTCGCCTCGTCGATTATCTTGATACCTAGGGATTGAGCCTTACTCAACTTAGAACCGGCTCCCGGACCCGCTAAAAGGACATCTGTTTTCTTACTGACAGAACCTGCCGTCTGCCCGCCGTGCCGCCGAATCAGGCTGCCCGCCTCATCTCGGGACATCGACTCGAGTTTACCGGTGACCACCCATGTCTGCCCCGACATCACACCATCTGTCGCCATCTCAGTGTCTTGCGCATCCCAATGTAAACCGGCCGCCAAAAGTTGCTCGATCAACGATCGGTTTTCTTCTTTGGTGAAGAACCGATAAATGTGGTTGGCGACAATCGGACCGACATCATCTACTTCTTCGAGCGCCTCCTTGGAGGCCTGCATTAATAACTCTAAATTGCCAAAGTGCATCGATAAATTGCGCGCTGTTGCCTCGCCCACCTCACGAATTCCGAGGGCATAGATGAATCTTGGTAACTCAGTTTTCTTGCTCGCTTCAATTGCGGCGAGTGCCTTCTGAGCGGACTTAGAACCCATGCGCTCAAGATTCGCCAGTGTGTCGTGGCTCAAGGAATAAAGGTCTGCAACACTCCGTATTAATCCCTCATCGAAGAGTTGGTGGAGTAACTTCTCGCCAACACCGTCGATGTCCATGGCCTTTCGCGATACATAATGCTCGAGCGCCGCTTTTTGCTGAGCAGGACACCCGGTCGTGTTCTCACACCTGACCGCAGCCTCCTCGAGGTCGCGCGTCAATGTTGAATCACAATCCGGACAGTTCGTTGGGAAAGCGATTTTTTGCAGCGGTGTTGTCCGTCGGTCCGCTAGCGCGTGGACAATTTGGGGAATGACATCTCCGGCACGCCGCACAATAACGTCGTCACCGACACGCACATCGAGCCGCGCAATTTCATCCGCATTATGCAGCGTTGCATTGCTCACAGTGACCCCGCCGACAAAAACGGGCTCTAACCTTGCAACAGGGGTCACAGCCCCGGTGCGCCCTACTTGAAAATCAACCCCAACTAGACGGGTGACTTCCTCTTGAGCAGGGAACTTGCGGGCGATGGCCCAACGCGGTGCGCGAGCAACAAACCCCAGCGCCTGCTGTTGCTCGTAGCTATCAACCTTGATGACCACGCCATCGATATCGACACCGATGTTATCCCGCTGCTCAAGGATGCGAGAAACATAATTCTCGGCAGCCTCCCACCCAGTGGCGAGCTCGATAAGGTTAGAGGTTTTGAAACCCAGCGCGTTGAGAAAATTCAGTGTATCTCTGTGCGAGCCAGGCAGCGATGCCTGCTCCGAGTAGCCCACAGAATAGGCCATAAAAACCAGTGGACGTGTTGCGGTTATCCGCGGATCGAGTTGCCGAAGACTTCCAGCCGCAGCATTTCGCGGATTCTGAAAGACCGACTGCCCCCGTGCAATCAGTCGCTCGTTCATTTGCGCAAAGTCGGCGCGAGGGATAACAACCTCACCACGGACCTCAAGTACAGGCGGCGGGTTATCGATGGGCAAACGCAAGGGAACCGTAGAAATGGTCCGCGCATTGTGCGTGATATCCTCTCCCACCGCGCCGTCACCACGACTCGCTGCATGCTTCAGTATGCCACTCTCATACACCAAGCTGAGCGCCACCCCATCCAATTTGGGCTCACAGCAAAAACAAAATTCGGAAACACCCAGTTTGGCCGCATTACGCTCTTCAAAAGCCTGTAAATCTTCGCCGCTGAAGGCGTTGTCGAGGCTGAGCATGGGAAGCTTATGAGCAATACTCTGAAACTCGCTCAATGGCTTATCACCTACACGCTGGGTTGGCGATGTTGGTGACAAGAGGTCGGGGTTAGCCTCTTCCAATTCGCGTAAGCGCCGGAGCTCTCGGTCGTATTCTGCGTCACTGGCAATTGGATTGTCGTCGCGGTGATAGGCTAGGGACCATGCGTCCAGCTTTGCTACAAGCGCTTTAATCTCGTCTGCAACAGCACTCATTACCGAGGCTCTATTCTGCACTTGGCTTCGAACTCTCTTATCGACTGACGGACACGCTCAACATATTGCTTGGTGAGAACGCTGCGGGTTTCGTCGAACACATCGCCACCCAAGCTTTCCGCAACCGTCTGGGCTGTTTGGAGCATGAGATCGAACGCACGCGTCATGTTCTGCGGACCGGGCAACGTCAGGAAAAACATGAGTCCTTTAGTCGAAAGGGACTCCATACCTTCTAGGTCAAAAACGCCGGGCTGCATCATATTCGCAACGCTAAACTGAATCGTCGGCGTCCCTTCTGTCATTTCCGTGAGGTGAAAAAAGTCCATATCACCAAAACGCAGGCCACAGCCGAGCAAGGTTCGGAGCAGATCGTCGCCTGCGAAGCCCTGTTCAGCCCTGGCGACGACGTTCAGTGAATAGACGTGCGCGTCTTCGTGTCTTGGAAGTCTCGCCGTCTGCCCACCAACAGGAACGGCTTCGATCTCATCAAGCCAATCCACCGTACCCGGCTTTTCCTCGACCGGCTCCGACTCCATCTGAGCATGATGTTCGTCTGCACCTTCAAACACACTGCTGGGTACAAACACCGAATCATCACCCAGAGCAACCTCCATGGTGTCATCGGGAGAATCATCGAGGCTGCCAAACGTAGGATCTTGTCGACCTCCCACAACGCGAGCACCACCATTAGGCAACTCTCGGGATGAGCGATCGTGTGGGTCCGGAACAGGAGCCTCATCGCGAACCACACGGGCATTCATTTTGTAGCCCTGACTGCGACGTCGGCGAGCGCTTATCACGAATGCCACGCACAAAACGAGAACAAAAAGCAGCGCTAGTATCGTTTCGGTTGTTAAGGTAGATAGAAGCCCAGACATCGCTTTAAATCCCCTAGCTCGCTGCTAATCTCGCAGCTTCCTCAATATCAACGGTGACCAGTCGCGAGACGCCTGGTTCGTGCATCGTCACACCCATCAACTGCTCTGCAGCCTCCATGGTGATTTTGTTGTGCGTGATGAAAACAAACTGGACCTTCTTCGACATTTCGGACACTAGCCGTGCATAGCGCCCAACGTTTGCATCATCCAGCGGCGCATCCACCTCATCCAACATGCAAAATGGCGCTGGATTTAGCTGGAAAATAGAGAAGACCAACGCAATTGCGGTCATGGCCTTTTCGCCGCCAGATAGTAGGTGGATCGTGCTGTTCTTTTTGCCCGGAGGACGCGCCATGATGGCAACCCCCGTATCAAGAAGGTCATCACCGGTCATTTCCAAACAGGCGGTGCCGCCACCGAACACCTTGGGGAACAGCTCACTGAATCCAGCGTTCACGGTGTCAAAGGTGTCCTTAAACCGACTGCGTGTTTCCTTATCGATCTTCTTGATTGCGTTCTGCAGGGTTTCCAGCGCAGTGCGCAAATCGTCGTCTTGTGCGTCAAGGTATTGCTTACGCTCTTCCGCCCTGCTTGTCTCGTCTATAGCAGCCAAGTTGATTGGACCGAGACGATGAATCTTGGCGCCTATACGTTCAACGCGAATTTGCCACTCGCTCTCATCGGCGTCTTCGGGCAACGATGCTTCCACCGCTTCTACAGTCGCTTCCAGCTCTTTCAATGCTACATCGATTTGCTCGACTCGGACGGCTGTCTCAGCGAGCTTGAGACGAGACCCCTCGCTACGTGTTTGAACACCCGCCACAGCCTGCTCAGCCTGCATTCGGGTCTGTTCTCGCTCACGTAAAACACGCTCGAGTTCAGATAATCCCTGCCGCGCCTGTGTCAGCTGAGCCTCAACACCCAAGCGTTTTTCGAGCAGTTCACTCAGCTCACGCTGTGCTTCGAGATCCGGGTTTTCCTCGGTGGGCATTTCACTTCGAATCGAGGCTTCACGCTGCTCGTAACTTTCGAGCTGCTGACGAGCACGCTCAATGGACTGCACGAGCGCCTCGCGTTGCGTCAGCAACTCTCGGTGTCGAACCTCGCTACGATTAAGCGCGACATCAGCTTGTTGTTTGGCTTGACGGCATTGACGAACGTTATCGCGGGCAGCATGTCGTTGGTCTTCCAATTCCTCGCGGGATGTCTCGTCCGACGCCACTTGTGAACGAGCCCGACCCAACATTTGCGTCGCTTCCTCAATCACGGCCTGCTCTTCAGATACCCGTACCTCAGCGTCCGACAAATCCTGTTTTAGCTGTGACTCACGCGCTAGGCGCTGTTCCTGTTCTGCAATAAGCGACCGCTTTTGTGATTCAAGTTGAACCGCCCTCTGCTGCGCTGATTGCAGTACCTCTTGCTGAGCATCAATCGCCTGCTCTAGTTCTGCGCGCTGCTGACGCAAAGCAGTTAACGTTTCATCAACCTCGTCGAGATTACTCGAGACTTTCTCAAGCGCCTCGCTAATTTCGGTGAGGCGACCCTGACGCGCAATCATCCCTTGCTCGGCGTCAGTCTGGGTACGGGATCGCATCCAGGAGCGACCCACCCATAGACCGTCCTGAGACACGACAGACTGACCATCAGAAAGCTCCGCACGAGCCGCCATAGCCTGTTGCCAGGTTTCAACGACGCGCACACCCGCGAGTGCATCAAGAATACCGACGGGCCCTTTTATGTAATGCGCCAGCATCGATGTATCAGAATTTCTATCCGCAGACGCAGCATCAACCAGCGACAAGCCAGCAGGTGGTTGCACCGAACCCGATGTCAACTGTTGCAAATCTGCGCCCATCGAGGATACCCATGCGCCTAATACCAAATCAGCCGCCGCCTCGTAGCCATTGTCGACAGATACTACGTCGAGGAGCGCGATGCCCTCGCTGTCCAAAACCTGCTCGAGCCAATCGTTGGCCTCAGCCTGAGCCTGGTCATCCTTTGCATCGGCTTGAAGGGCTTCCAAGGATGCCTTTTGGCCCGAGAGCACCTGCGACTGGCGCCTGAGTTCGTCTTGTTCCTCGCGCCTTTGACCCAGCTGATCACGAGAATCGGACAAGGCTTGACGAGTTTTCTCCAGCTCATCACGCTGGAGCGTCGCTGCCGCCTCTGCCTCTGCTAACGATTCGACAATTGCATCAAGAGACACGGTTTCTTCATGCGCCTTGAGAGACTCAAGCTCTTGCTGGATCCGATCGAGCCGTTGGCTCAATGTTGCAAGATTCCGCTCTGCGTTGGCCTTACGTCCCTGCTGAACTTCAACTTGCTGCTTGGGCAGCGCCGCCTGCTGAGTGAAGCTCTCCCAATTGCCGTCAGCTGTCTGCGCCGCCTTCTCGGCTTCAGCGAGTGCCGTGTCGACTCTTGCCACTTCCTCGCGCTCCCGCGCAAGTGTGGGCTCGATCGATGAAAGCGCCTCTGCAAGCTCGGTGAGTCGCTGACTATCTGAGTCAACCAACCCAAGCTCTCGCTGCTTTCCTTCAAGCGTCTGCTCGAGATCTCGTGCTAGCGAATCACGGCGTTGCTTTGCAAACTTAATGGTCTGCTCAATGCGACTCACTTCGCTTCCAAGCGCATAGAAATTCCCTTGCAGATCACTCGTCGAGGCATTTGCATCGGTGATTTGCTGGCGCAGTGATTCGATCTCAGACATCGAGGAAGAAACCTGCGCTTGATATCGCTCTCGCTCGGTCGCGAAATCATCGATCTCGCGTTGCGCCCGC
>JAYOAN010000040.1:2990-4118 GCA_038104285.1 Halieaceae bacterium | reverse complement strand
GCTTTATTATTAAAAACACTAGATGTAGTGTACCCACAAAGCGGGGCTAACACTATATGCAGAAGCGATCTTATTGAGAGATAGCGCGAATTGTGACCTCAGCCACGCTATTACTACCTACAGGAACACCGCGTAGCGCGCCTGTGAAACTTGCGTTACTGAGCCCCGGCTGGCCACTGGGAGAGACCTGAACCTCGAGGTCCACCTTTGCGAGCGCCGAAAGCTTCTGCCCTGCCATGCTGTTCTCGTCCGAGAGACTGACCGTTAGGGGCCAGCTGCTCGCGGGCAACCTGGTGACCGCGGTGGGCATGCGGGCCGCACTGCCTGCAGGGCGCGCAATCACAAAAATGGTCTGCCCGGCGAGAGCGCTCGACTCGACGCCCTCAGGTAATGAAACGCTAACCATAACTTCGGACTTTATGGAGTCACCTGCTCCGGTGTCAGCTACGCTGGGCTTTGAGGTCACTTCGCTCATATCCGTCGATGACAACCGGGATTCGGCTTCGGCGATAGCGCTGATCATTAACTGCTGCCCTTCTGAACCCGGTATCTCTAAGTCCCTCAGCACACGCATGTAACCGATAGCCTCTTGGTACCGTTCCGCTCCAAAAGAACCCATTGCTAGTGTCGCTAGCGCAGATTTTTGCCTTGGATCGCCCGCGAGCGCTTGTTCAGCGCGTTTGCGAGCGCGCTCAGTCAAAACCTGACCCTCTGCCACGAACTCAGCTTGTGCAGCCCGACCTAAAACATCGGGCGCGTTTGGCGCCTCCGCCAAAATGGCTTCAAACCGCTCGAGAGCACCCGCAGCGTTGCCGGTCGCAACATAGTACTCCCCAAGCAGCGACTGATAATCCAAATTACCGGGCCTCTCAGCCGATCGAGCTTCGATTCTGGCAATGAGTGCCGTCACGTCGGTGGGCGTGGCCTCGTCAAGCGACGCAATCGATCGAGTAATTTGAACGTCCTCGTAAGCACCCAAACGGTCATAGAGCACAATGGTCGCCAGGACGATAAGTCCAGCGAGTGCAACCTGATAGCCAGGTCTCGAGGACGCAGAAGTAACGGCGTCGGCCTTTGACTGCGCATTGTTCTCGGTCTCTTTATCGTCCCAAACCCGCAGCTGCGCAT
>JAYOAN010000040.1:1334-2890 GCA_038104285.1 Halieaceae bacterium | reverse complement strand
CTGCGCATTGTTCTCGGTCTCTTTATCGTCCCAAACCCGCAGCTGCGCATCGGAGAGTAATAGCTCATCGCTGGTCTCCATTCGACGCACGGCCAGCCAGTCATCAACCGTCTCACCCTCGAGCTTTCGTCGCCATATCATTGGCAATCCAACGATGAATAAAGCCGCGAGTGCACAAAGCGCCGTTACGATAGGCCAGAGTTCAGTCATTTTGATGCTTCACCGTATTTTTCGCGCAGCTCGCGAGCACGCGCCTCGTTGGATTCCACGGTGGACGTTTTGCGGTCACCGCGAATCTGCAGCCACACAACGGTGAGCGCCATAAGAAGCAAAATCAGCGGCGCAGACCAAAGCCAAAAGGTATTGTTATCGACACCGGGTCGGTAGCGAACGAACTCGCCGTAGCGATCCACCAAGTAGACGATAATCTCCTCATCACTGGCGCCTGCCTCGAGCTGCTCGTGCACGATAGCTCGCAGATCACGTGAAATGGGTGCATTTGAGTCAGCAATGTTCTGGTTTTGACACTTTGGGCAGCGCAACTCCTGGCTCAAGGCCTTATAACGAACTTCGAGCTCTGGCGTGCTGAATTCATAGGTTTCGATCACCGCATTGGCGTGAAGCGACGCCAGAGGAATCAACAGAACCAATAAAAGCCAACGTGCCATCACTCTGCCTCGAAAAAGGGTTGAAGTTGTTCTCGCCAGACCTGCTCATCGACAACACCGACATGCCGGTGTCGAATAACACCCTTTGCGTCAATGACGTAGGTTTCAGGCGCACCATAGACACCAAGGTCGAGACCAAACTCACCGTTTTGATCAACGACGGTCTCCGAGTAGGGATTTCCTAGATCAACCAACCACTGTGACGCCTTCGCGGGCTCATCTTTGTAATTTAGCCCGTAAATGGTAACGCCCTGCTCTGCCAATTCGAGCAAATAAGGATGCTCAACGCGACAGGAAAAACACCATGTAGCCCAGACATTGATCAATGCGGGCTTGCCCAGCCAGTCCTCCGCACCGCGCATATCGGTGGTATCAAGAACGGGCAAGTTAAACGGTGGAATGTTCTTGCCGAGCCTTGCAGATGGAAGCTCAGTCGGATCCAGAGCAAGCCCTCGAACCAGTAGGAGCACCAGGATTAGAAAGGCACCTAGCGGGAGAAACCGTTTAAGTAGCAAGTGCCTCATCTCCCCTAACCGTTCGCCCAGCAGATACTCTCCGGTATCGTCGATCGAGCGCGGTTGTCAAGCCGCCTAAACCTATCATCAATGCGCCAAACCAAATCCAACGAATGAGCGGCTTGTGCTGAACCCGCACGGACCAAGCACCGTCGCCGAGAGGTTCACCCAGCGCAATATACAGATCCCGCATGGCGCCAGCGTCTATTGCCGCCTCAGTCATGATTTGACCGCTTGCCACATAGCGCCGTTTCTCAGGCATGAGCTTTGGTAACGATTCACCGTTGTAAGTAACGTCAAAGACACCGCGATCTGCGGCGTAGTTTGGCCCTTCAACAACCACAAGCTCGGTAAGCTCGAAGGTATAGCCATT
>JAYOAN010000040.1:0-1234 GCA_038104285.1 Halieaceae bacterium | reverse complement strand
AGCAACGCCATGGCGGGCACGAATACGGCGTTGAAATAAGGGGGACCTACGGAGTATTTGCCCTGCCCCAGCGCATCCATGAGAAGTGGAAACAATGTGCCCAGCAAAACGACAATCGCGGAAACCGCAAAGATCAGATTGTTTGCAAGCAGTAAAGACTCTCGAGACTCAAGTCGATAATTAATGGGGCTGGCAACCGTGGGTGCGCGGAACGCATAGAGGGTTAATGACCCGCCGACGACCAAGACCAAAAAGACCAATATAAACAAGCCACGTTCAGGATCGGCTGCGAAGGCGTGTACCGAGGTTAAAACGCCTGAGCGAACCAAAAATGTACCCAACAGCGACAGCGAGAAAGCTGATATCGCAAGCAGGACGGTCCACGATCTGAATAATCCACGCTTTTCAGTCACAGCGAGGCTGTGGATAAGGGCCGTACCGACCAGCCATGGCATAAACGATGCATTCTCTACCGGATCCCAAAACCACCAACCGCCCCAACCCAGCTCGTAGTAGGCCCACCAGCTGCCTAACATAATGCCGAGCGTTAAAAACGCCCACGCCACATTGGTCCATGGCCGTGACCATTTAGCCCAGGCCGCATCCAAACGGCCGCCCATCAACGCTGCTACCGCAAAGGCAAACGGTACGGCGAGTCCCACATAGCCCATATACAGAAGTGGGGGATGGATGATGAGACCGGGATCCTGAAGGAGCGGATTTAGATCATTACCCTCTGCCGCTACGCCAGGCAGCAACCGCTCAAACGGGTTCGAGGTAAAGAGTGAGAAGGCAATAAACCCGACTGCTATCAGGCCGAGTACGCTTAAAACTCTTGCAAGGACAACCAACGGCAGGCCGCGACTCGCAACGGCAACTGCCAATGCCCAAGCCCCGAGAATCCATACCCAGAGCAGCAGAGAGCCTTCATGATTCCCCCAGACGGCTGAAAACTTATAAATCTGGGGCAAGAGCGAGTTAGAGTTACTGGCAACGACCTTGACCGAGAAATCATCCTGCAAGAACACAACCGTCAGGCAGGCGAACGCAATGCTGAGAAAGACAAAAAGGCCTGCCGCTAAACTGGGGGCTAAATTCATCGCCCAGCGCTGACCGCGCCATGCGCCAGCCATTGGTACCACCCCCAGGAGAGTTGCAAGGCACAACGCAATAATGAGGGCGATTTGCCCTGCCTCTGGTATCACTCCGACGCTCCCCCGGCATTGGCCTTTTC
>JAYOAN010000210.1:0-2170 GCA_038104285.1 Halieaceae bacterium | reverse complement strand
ACGAAAAGTCATCGCCTTTATGCCTTATTAGCGAAGTCACCCTTGTTTGCGAACATGATTCAGCATCCGCTCGCCATGGCGTTTGCTGAGCACTTTCTTGGCCCTACTTGTCTGCTGTCTGCCTGCCTATCTATCAATTTGCATCCCGGTGAAACCGTTCAGCCGTGGCATACCGATGATGGGCATATCTCGGTGCCTCAACCCCATGGCGTCTTTGGCATTTCCGTGTTCTGGGCGCTCGATGACACTAACGAGCAGAACGGCGCGACGGAGATTCTTCCATACAGCCACCGTTGGGAAAGTCAGGAGATTGACGGTCGCTTAGATAACGCTCACTTCGCACAGCGAGACGACTTGGATGGATCGGTAGAGAAAAATGCCGCCGCTGTAAAAGCGACGATGCCAGCGGGATCCGTCATGATTATGCGAAGCGATGTCTGGCATCGCGGTGGTGCGAATCATACCGATCAAGACCGCATGATCGTGACGCCACAATATTGTGCAGGTTGGGCTCGGCCATTGGAGAGCATGTTACTTGCGGTACCGCCCGAAAAAGCCGCATCTTTGCCACAGCGAACACAGGAGCTCTTGGGCTACTCGATCCATACACCATTTATGGGTTACGTCGATGGGATGCATCCGAGTCGAGTTCTACAGTAAAGTGAGTTTCATTACCGATAACGTTAAAAACGTCGTAAGACTGGAGAAAAACAATGCGTGATTACACGAAGTTCTACATCAATGGCTCTTGGGTAGAGCCCTCTGAAACCAACACATTAGGTGTCGAAAACCCAGCCACACTAGAGCAGTGCGCGACCATTTCGATCGGCAACAATGCCGACGTGGATAACGCGGTCGCAGCGGCGAAGGCAGCCTTTGAAACCTTTAGTCAGACATCCGTTGAGGAGCGCGCGGCGTTACTCGATAAGATCGCGGAGATTTACATGTCCCGAATCGGCGAAATTGCCGAGGCAATTCGCGAAGAGATGGGCGCGCCTATTTCACTAGCGTCAACGGCACAGGCTTACGCAGGTCTCGCGCACATCACTGAAGCGGCGAAAATTCTTCGCAATTTCTCATTCTCAGAGGATTTGGGTGCGCACCGCGTTGTCAAAGAGCCTATTGGTGTCTGTGGCTTGATCACCCCCTGGAACTGGCCGATGAACCAGGTGACCTGCAAAGTGGCACCCGCCCTCGCTGTCGGTTGCACCATGGTCTTGAAGCCCAGTGAAGTAGCGCCACTATCGTCTTACATTTTTACAGAAATCATGCACGAGGCGGGTGTTCCGGCCGGTGTTTACAACATGGTGAATGGTGATGGGCCGGGTGTAGGCACTGCGCTTTCTAAGCACCCTGATGTCGACATGATGTCTTTCACTGGCTCAACACGTGCCGGCTCGCTGGTTGCTCAAAATGCCGCACCAACGGTGAAGCGTGTGACGCAAGAACTGGGTGGTAAGTCGCCGAATATCGTTCTCGATGACGCAGACCTTGAAGCTGCGGTAACGCGCGGTGTTCTCCACATGTACAACAACACCGGACAGTCGTGTAATGCACCATCGCGCATGTTGGTTCCGCGTGGCCGCCTCGCAGAGGCTGAGCAGATTGCTGCGGCGGTGTCGCAGACCGTGGTTGTTGGCGACACTGCCGATAAAGACACCACCATGGGGCCTGTGGTATCGAAGGTTCAGTGGGACAAAATTCAGGGTCTTATCCAGAAGGGTATCGACGAGGGTGCCAAGCTAGTTTGTGGCGGCACAGGCCTTCCTGATGGCATCGAAGCTGGCCACTATGTGCGACCAACCGTATTCTCAGAGGCTAACAACGAGATGACGATTTCCCGAGAGGAAATCTTCGGTCCTGTTCTCACGATGATTCCTTACGACAGTGAGGAAGAGGCGATTCGAATTGCGAATGACACGCCTTACGGTCTCGCGGGTTATGTTCAGAGTGGTGATATGGATCACGCGCGCGCTGTAGCTTCTAAGATCCGTGCCGGTAACATTCACATCAACGGTGCGAGCGGTGGTCCCGACATTCCATTTGGCGGTTACAAACAGTCAGGTAACGGACGAGAGTGGGGCGCACATGGCTTCACGGACTACCTCGAAATTAAAGCGATCGAGGGTTACACAGCCGCTTAACTAAGCGGCGTCCAATTGGCTTTTAA
>JAYOAN010000039.1:6899-11663 GCA_038104285.1 Halieaceae bacterium | reverse complement strand
GTGACCACCAAAGCGATCATGAGTAAGACAATCAGTCCTTTAAGCATGCAAAATCCTTACACTAAGCGGCCATGTACACCTCACTACGGGGTGGAGCGTATCGGCCAAAGAGCGGGGAGTGTAACCAAACCAAAATGAAGTTGCGCGTGGAACTTGATTGGCGAACAACATTAGCCACGGTTTTATTGTTACCGACGTTGCTCAGTCTTGGATTCTGGCAGCTAGAGCGCGGTGACGAGAAGGCCGAGCTGATAGCGCGCTTGGAAGAGCGGCGGCTAGAGCCGCCGATGTCGCTAGCTGCAACTATGCGCTTGCCCACTCAGGACCTTGCAGATCGTCAGGTTGTGTTTACTGCCACTTTTGATGAAGACAACTATGTACTGCTCGATAATCGCTTGCGTGATGGTCGGTTCGGCTACGAAGTGGTTGCCTTTGTATCGGTTGGCGACGCGTCAGGCGGGGCACTGATTGCACCGCTGAATCTCGGGTGGATTGAGGGAGATCGTTCACGGATGACAACGCCTTCGCCTCAGTTACCCGTAGGTGAGCATCGGGTCCGTGGGCGGATTTATCAGTCCGCCGGTGAAGCCTTTCTTTTGGGTGATAATGCGTTTCCTGTCCAGCGACCAGCGGTCGTTCAACAGTTGACCCTCGCGCGTTGGGAGGAGTCGATGCGCGTAACTTTGGGCAGGCCTGTTTTTCCTTATGAGGTGCGCGCTTTACCGACAGAGCCCACGGCCTTTAGCGCCGAGTGGGCAGTAGTGAATCAGACGCCTGCAAAACATCGAGGATATGCCGTGCAATGGTTTACTATGGCAGCGGCTCTGGGATTGGCCTTTATTTTTCGAAGCAGCAACCTCGCTAAATGGCTGCGGCATCGACTCGTGAGTAGCGGCGATTAGGCCGTGTTGGGGGATACAACGTGACCGAGACAAACAACCGAACGGGTGGACGCGCGATTTTATTGCTGATCGCAGGCTTGCCTGTGACGATGATTTTGGCGTCGACGTGGCTTTGGTACTTCGTCGAGCGCGGCGACATCGACATTATCGGCGCGCTTGGCACGGCAAATAGTGGGGAGCTCTTGCCTGAGCCTCTGAACATTCGAGCGCTTGAGTTCGCGACGGCCGATGGCACTAAAGCGAGCCTCTCTGCCGGCGAGCCTAAGTGGACGATGATGCTGGTAAATGACGGTCCCACTTGCGATGCTGACTGTAATGAACTGCTGTATCTCACACGCCAAATTCGTATTGCGATTGGCCGAGATTATCAGCGCACCCAACGTCTTTTGGTGGTAGACACACCTATCGACACGATTCAGTCGAGCGGCGAGGCAGCTGCTACCGGAACTGAGAGCAGTAATAGCAACAACAATAGCGCGAGCAATCAGTCAGGGGCGCTAATGCCTCAGCTCCAAAGCGACCACGTCGATCTGAAGGTTTGGCGCCGAGCAAGTCAAGCCGTGGTTCCAGAGGGTCAGTTAAAGCCTAATTCGTGGTATCTCGTTGACCCTTCAGGTTGGGTCATGATGCGTTACTCCACCGAGGTTAATTACAAAGATGTGATCGGAGATCTTAAGTTTTTGCTTAAGAACTCGGGGGGTTGATCATGAGCGAGACGTTGATGGGTCGATGGCCCGATTTTCTAGAACTTACCAAGCCTCGCGTGGTTGCACTTATGTTGATCACAGCGCTGATTGGGATGTGTATGGCGGTCCCGGGCTTTGTGCCATGGGAACCACTTATCTTGGGTAATATAGGTATTGGCCTTTGCGCGGGTGCCGCGGCTGCCATTAACCACGTGGTTGACGAGCGGATTGATCAAAAGATGTCGCGAACGACCAATCGACCTGTAGCAACCGGACGTGTGAGTCAGACAGAAGCGTTGATATTTGCAGCCCTTTTAGCCGTACTCGGTGCAGCTTTACTCGCATGGACCATCAACGTATTAACGGCGGTTCTGACCGTTGCGAGTTTGGTGGGGTATGCTTTTATCTACACCATGTTTCTTAAGCGTGCGACGCCGCAAAATATTGTGATTGGTGGTTTGGCTGGTGCGGCACCGCCACTGTTAGGCTGGACAGCTGTAACCGGTGAAATCCATGCGCACGGACTTCTCTTGGTGCTGATTATCTTTGCTTGGACCCCCCCACACTTCTGGGCGCTGGCCATTCATCGAAAAGAAGAATATGCAGCAGTGGGAATTCCTATGCTGCCGGTAACCCACGGCAACCGGTTTACGGCACTGCATATCTTGCTCTACACCATCCTGATGTTCTTAATAACGCTGTTACCGTTTGCGACGTTGTTGAGTGGCTGGATTTATTTGGTGTCTGCCGTCGTTCTGGGTGTGATTTTCCTCTACTGGTCGATTGAGATTCTCCGCGAAAAGAATCCCAAGGCGCCCATGGAGACCTTCAAGTATTCAATCAACTACTTACTGCTTTTATTTGTCGCCATGTTGGCGGATCACTGGATATTAGGAGCGCCTGCGTGAGCTTTACCCAAGGTCAGCGTGTAGGTCTTACCGTTGCCGCGATTCTGTTGGGGATTGCGGTCATCGTCTCGGGGTTTGTCCATAGGATTCAACAACCCAGAATTATGACCGTGTCTGAGATGCGGGCGAACGGACTGTTTATCTTTGATACGCCGAGAGATCCCGGCGAGTTTACGTTGATTAACCATCACGGCGAGCCCTTTATTGCGGATAGCCTTGAGGGCGATTGGACCCTGCTCTTTTTCGGTTTCACCTACTGCCCTGACGTATGCCCCACCACAATGTCCTTCCTCGCTGAGGTGAAGGAAAACTTAGTGGACACCGAGGCTGAGAGCACGCGAGTCGTTATGGTATCCGTTGACCCTGCGCGCGACACGGTCGAGCAGCTCGCGCAATATGTGCCCTACTTCCATCCGGAGTTTTTAGGCGTTACCGGTGACTTCCCCGATATTTTGAGTTTCGCACGTCGGTTTAACGCGCCTTTTCGTAAGGTCACTATGGAAGACGGCGATTACCAGATTGATCACAGCGCGAACGTGGTACTGATCAACCCGAAAGGTGATTTCCACGGCTTTTTCCGAGCACCGCTGGATTTGGCCAAGGTCAAAGTGACCTTGCGTTCAGCGCAATACTATTGGAGCCAGCAATATGACTGACGCGTCTCGCCTAATTCTGGTCGATGGCTCTTCGTATTTGTTCAGGGCATTTCACGCACTACCCCCACTGACTAATAGTAAAGGAATGAATACCGGTGCAGCCAAGGGCGTGATCGGTATGTTGAAGCGCCTGCAAGCCGATAATCCTGCTGATCAGTTGGTGGTTATTTTCGACGCAAAGGGCCCAACCTTTAGAAACGAGATTTACTCTGAATACAAAGCCAATCGGCCTCCCATGCCGGAAGAGCTTCGCGAGCAAATCGAGCCTATACACCATGTCATTCGTGCTCTGGGTCTCCCTCTGATATCAATTTCAGGTGTAGAGGCTGACGACGTTATCGGAACGCTGTCTGTTATGGCAGCGGAGCAGCAGCGGCCTGTGCTGATTTCCACGGGCGACAAAGACATGGCGCAGTTGGTGAACGAACACGTAACGCTCGTCAACACCATGACACAGACGGTACTCGATCGTGAGGGTGTCATTGAAAAATTCGGTGTGCCGCCAGAGTTGATTATTGATTTGCTAGCGCTCATGGGTGATTCGGTCGATAACATTCCAGGCGTGGCCGGCGTCGGCGAGAAGACGGCCTTGGCCCTACTCCAGAATTTGGGTGGTGTCGCTGATATCTATACACAGTTAGATCGCGTGCCTGAGCTACCGGTGCGTGGTGCGAAATCGCTGGGTGACAAGCTTCTTGCGAGCCAGGAAATGGCCGAGCTTTCCTATGTGCTTGCAACAATAAAGACCGACTGCGATCTCGATTTGAGCGAGACAGATCTGCGCTCAACGGCGCCGGACAATGAGCGGCTGATAGCGCTTTATCGCGATCTTGAATTTAAGTCATGGCTGGATGAGCTGTTGAGTCCTGGGCTCTTCACAGAAACTGTACCCGAGGCGCCAGCTACCAATGCGCCAGAACTGAACTCGGTCACTATTACCGATCAGAGTGTTCTCGATGATTGGTTAGGCCGTCTTGGGGGTGCGTCCTTATTTGCCTTTGATACGGAAACCACCAGCCTGAACTACATGCAGGCTGAAATTGTGGGTGTCTCTTTTGCCGTAGAGGCGGGCGAAGCCGCGTATGTACCGTTAGCTCACATTAATCCCGGGCTCGAAGGGCAGCTCGACCGCGAATCGGTGCTCGAGCAGCTGCGACCACTCCTAGAGTCAGATGCGGTAAAGAAGGTAGGTCAGCACCTTAAGTACGATGCCAACGTGCTCGCTAACCACGGCATTACACTGCGTGGTATAGCGCACGACACCATGCTCGAGTCTTATGTATTGGATGCAGTCGGAAGTCGTCACGATATGGGCAGCTTGGCGCTCAAATATCTCGGTCAGCGGGTTATCTCCTTCGAAGAGGTTGCCGGTAAGGGTGCAAAACAGATCACCTTTGACCACGTCCCCATCGAACAAGCCGCAGAATATGCAGCTGAAGATGCGGATGTCACGCTGCGGTTGCATGAAGCGCTTCAGCCCAAACTCGAGGCAGAGCCAAAACTGCGCGAGGTATACGAGGGGCTCGAGCTGCCGTTGGTGCCTGTGCTGTCAAAGATTGAGCGCAACGGTGCCTATGTCTCAGTAGATCGCTTGCGACAGCAGAGCAGCGAA
>JAYOAN010000039.1:0-6799 GCA_038104285.1 Halieaceae bacterium | reverse complement strand
TGAGCGCAACGGTGCCTATGTCTCAGTAGATCGCTTGCGACAGCAGAGCAGCGAACTTGCAACGCGACTGGCAGAGCTCGAAACCAAGGCCTGTGATCTTGCGGGGCAGCCGTTCAACCTGGCGTCACCGAAGCAGCTTGGTGAGATCTTGTTTGAGAAGCTCGAGTTGCCGGTAATTAAGAAGACGCCGAAGGGCGCGCCTTCAACGGCAGAAGAGGTATTGGTGGAGCTTGCGAATGACTACGAGCTACCGGCCGTCCTGATCGAGCACCGCGGTCTTGCCAAGCTCAAGTCCACGTACACCGATAAGCTGCCAGAGATGGTCGACCCCAAAACCGGTCGTGTACACACGTCATACCATCAGGCGGTTACGGCAACCGGTCGTTTATCGTCGAGTGACCCTAACTTACAAAACATCCCTGTAAGGACCGACGAGGGCCGTCGTATCCGTCAGGCCTTTGTTGCGCCTGAGGGTAGAAAGATTGTTGCCGCGGATTACTCTCAGATCGAACTCAGAATCATGGCGCACCTGTCGAGTGATGCGGGTTTGCTTCACGCCTTTGCCAATGAGCTCGATGTTCACAGCGCGACAGCGGCAGAGGTTTTCGATGTCGCTTTAGATGAAGTGAGCAGTGATCAGCGCCGTAAGGCAAAGGCCATTAACTTCGGTTTGATCTACGGCATGTCTGCATTCGGACTCGCCAAGCAGATCGGTGTTGCCCGAGGCGAAGCTCAGGAATATATCGATCGATACTTTGCTCGATATCCCGGTGTGGCGGATTACATGGACGCAACGCGAGCACTTGCTCACGAGCAGGGCTATGTCGAAACCTTGTTAGGCCGTCGGTTGTATTTGCCCGAAATCAACGCGAGGAATAAGCAGCGGCAGTTGGCCGCAGAGCGAACGGCGATTAACGCCCCAATGCAAGGTACCGCGGCGGACATCATCAAGCTGGCGATGATAGCGGTGGATGGCTGGCTTACCGACTCGGCGCTTGATGCGAAGATGATCATGCAGGTTCACGATGAATTGGTATTCGAGGTTGCAGAAGATGTCTGCGCCGAGTTGTGCAGCGAAGTAACCACCCGCATGGCCAATGTTATCGAGCTAAAAGTGCCACTGCTTACGGAGGTAGGTGTGGGCGATAACTGGGACGAGGCGCACTAAGCCACCGAATAGCCCGTGTAGTTACCGGGTTGCTAAGGCTGGTCACCTCATCTGCCCACTGGTGTGGGTCAGTGGCTTAAAGCTGTTGATTCAGCAGTAGAAAGGCCTTTTCGTTTAGCGCTCACTCCACAGAGACATTTTCACCGGGCGCGCTCTCAATCGGCGCTAGATCCTCATCAGGCAATGTCAGCCACCAATTAAGCGTTCTCTGCAGTTCGTCCATGCCGTTGTGGTTATGCGATGAGAAAAGTTGAATCGATATCCAGCGCTCATGCTCCTTGAGCTCTTTTTTGACGGCGAGCAAGGTGTTTTTGGCTGGGCCACGTTTAAGCTTATCGCTCTTTGTCAGCAGGATGTGAACCGGCATTTCGCTGATGGTGGCCCATTCGATCATTTGGCGGTCGTAGTCCTTGAGCGGATGTCGGATGTCCATGAGTAGGATTAACCCTTTTAGGCTCTCTCGATATTGCAAATAGCGCTCGAGTTGCTTGTTCCACTCCTCCTTTACTTTCAGCGGGACTTTGGCGAAGCCGTAACCTGGCAGATCGACCAAGCGAATTCCCTCGGCGACGCTAAAGAAATTGATGAGTTGCGTTCTGCCGGGAGTGCGCGAAGTTCGCGCTAATTTGCTGTTACCCGTAAGCGCATTAATTGCACTCGACTTTCCTGCATTACTTCGCCCGGCAAAGGCGACCTCGCAGCCAAAGTCGGCAGGTGCGTTATTCAAGGCACTCGCAGATTGTAAAAATTCAGCGTTTTTAAAATTAAGCTTTTGAGACTTATTGGGCGTATTAATGACAGTAATCCACGTAAAGTTTGGTGTTTTCGGCTCAATGACTATAATGCCGGGCCAGATGACGTGGGTACAGCCACAAAATCACAGGATTCAACGGTCTTCGCGCCGGTACAAAGGGTGAAATTATGAAAGCAAACATCTTAAAATTCGCATTGATCGCAGGCGCGACTGCACTAACTGCAACTTCGGTTCAGGCGGCAGAGCAGCCCCCACAGTACGCAGCATCTTGCGGTGCGTGTCACGCCTATGCTGTAGCGGGCGCACCAAAGACGGGTGATGCAGCCCAGTGGGAGCCAAGGCTTGCGAAGGGAATGGAAGCACTGGTGTCATCGGTAAAGAACGGTCTGGGTGTTATGCCTGCTGGTGGTATGTGCACAACCTGCAGCGATGATGACTACAAAGCCCTCATTACATATATGTCTACTCCGCAGTAATAGCGGAACAAGGAGTTAAGGATGATCTTTAATCGCGCGATCGCGGCACTGGCTTTCGTTTTGTTTGCCAGCGCTGCTGTAGCTGACGGTGTCTTGAAGGGCGATGCGGCCGCGGGCGAAGCCTTGTCTGCTTCTTGCGCAGCCTGCCACGGTGCCGATGGCAACAGCCTCGCACCAACGTTTCCAAAGCTTGCAGGGCTTGGTGAGCGTTACCTTCTCAAGCAGATGAAAGATATCCGTGATGGACGTCGTCCTGTTGCCCTTATGGCGGGTCAGGTCGACAACATGACCGATCAGCAGTTGGCAGATCTCGCGGCGTTCTATGACTCGCACGAGAGAACATCGGGTACTGCAGATCCAGATTTGGTGAAGCTGGGTCGTAAGATCTACCTCGCTGGTGTTTCTGAGCGAAAAGTTGCTGCCTGTTCTGGCTGCCACAGCCCATCCGGTAAAGGCAATGGTCCTGGTGGTTATCCAGGTCTTGCGGGCCAGCACGCTGACTACGTACAGCAGCAGCTCGAGATGTTCCGACTTGGCTACGAAGACGAGAGCGGTCGAACCAACGGTGGTGACAGTAAAATTATGCGTACCATTGCCTTTGGTTTGAGTGATCTTGAGATCAAAGCTGTGGCAAGTTATGTTTCGGGTCTTCAATAAGGCCCAATAACGAGCTCGGGGGAGATCAATATGCTACGCCTTCTACGTACCGTTTCATTTATTGCAGTTGCACTATTTTCAGTCGCAACAACGGCGCAAGAGCAGTATCAGGAAGGCGTTCATTACGAGTTGATCGAACCCACCGTTCACACCGGCATTAGCGACAAGGTCGTCGTTTCCGAGTTCTTCTCTTACAGCTGTGGACATTGCTTTAACTTTGAGCCGCTTTTGGAGTCCTTTGAGACACGTTTACCAGAGGGTGTGGTTGTGCAGCGTATTCCCGTAATCTGGAATAACAACCCCGGCATGAAGCTTCTGGCAAAAACCTATTACGCGGCTCAAATCTTGGACGTACTCGATCCCGTTCACGGCGCAATGTTCAACGCCATCCACCGACAGCGTAAGCGCATCTCAACACCCGAAGCGGTTCGTGCTGTGTTCGTAGATAGCGGTGTTGACGGAAAGAAATTTGATCGTGCGTTCAAGTCTTTTGGTACTGATAGCATGGTTAGACAAGCCGCTGCTCGCACTGAGGGTGCGCGCATCAATGGTACGCCATCGCTAATGGTTAACGGAAAATACCGAATTGATACGCGCCAAGCAGGTGGTCAGGCGAACATGCTGAAGATCGCCGCATTCCTTGCGGATAAAGAGCTGGCTCGTATGAACAAGGCAGCGAGCGCCGCCGAGTAAGCGCGGGCCTTCTGCTAATCAGCCGAGCGGAATCTCGGTTCGGCTGATCACCTTTCTCAATACAAAGCTTGAGTGCACACCGGTTACGCCGGGTATCCGTGTGAGCTTACCCAGCAATACGGCCTCGAAGTGCTTCATGTCCTTGACGACGACCCGTAACAAATAGTCGGCGCTCTGGCCCGTCACCACTGAGCAATCGACAACTTCGTCATAGTTCGCGATTTCAGCCTCGAAATTTTCAAAGCGATCGGGTGTGTGCCGATCCATAGAGATGCTGACATGTGCCGTAAGGTCGTAGCCCAGTTTTTCGGGGTTTAGCACTGCAACTTGTCGCTCAATGAAGCCCTCGCTCATGAGTCTTTTCACCCGTCGCGCGCAAGGCGTCGGTGACAGCCCCACGCGTTCAGCGAGTTCCAAATTACTCAAGCTTGCATCTCGCTGTAGCTGAGAGAGGAGCTTCAAATCAACACGGTCTAATGTATTTATATCGTCCATAATCGTAAAAATAGTCACTTTCACCAAAAAAAGCCATTGAAAGTAATTTTCTGTCTATCGGATGGGCAAATTACGTAGAGATTTAACGCCTTTCGCTATTGATGCCAGCGTATACTCGCGCCCGAGAACAAAGAATCGATGAGTAACGTGTTATGAGCAGTGAAGGTTTTGGTACTTTTGATCACAATAAGTACCCGATATATCAACCGCTGAAAAAGGCGGACCGCCGTTGGCCTGATCAAGTTCTGACAAGGGCGCCCGAGTGGTGCAGTGTCGATCTGCGTGACGGAAACCAAGCGCTGATTGAGCCCATGACCTCAGACAAGAAGTTACGCCTCTGGGAGCTCCTCGTTGATCTTGGATTCAAGCAGATCGAAGTGGGCTTCCCCTCGGCTTCCTCTCATGACTTTGATTTTTTGCGAAAGTTAATCGAAGAAGACAGAATCCCCAGTGACGTAACGGTTCAGGTACTCACGCAGGCCAGAGAAGAGTTGATTATTCGCACTTTTGAAGCGTTGAAAGGGTGTCGCAGGGCGGTTTTGCATTTCTACAACAGCACATCAACGGTTCAGCGTGACTATGTTTTCGGGCTCGACCGAGCGGGTATTACAGAGATTGCCGTCAATGGCGCTGAACTCGTGAAATCCGCTGCAGCAAAGTACCCGGAAACTGAATGGGTCTTTGAATACAGTCCAGAGAGCTTCACGGGCACCGAGATGGATTTCGCGGTTGATGTATGTAACGCGGTTATCGATGTCATCGAACCAACGCCCGATAACAAGATGATTATCAATCTGCCCGCCACGGTGGAGGTCAGCACGCCGAATGTGTATGCCGATCAAATCGAGTGGTTCTGTGACAACGTAAATCATCGCGACTCGCTTCTTGTGTCTCTGCACACGCACAACGATCGTGGTGGTGCAGTAGCAGCCGGTGAGCTTGGTTTGCTTGCAGGTGCTGACCGTGTAGAGGGGACGCTGCTTGGTAACGGTGAACGGACCGGAAATATGGACATCGTCACGATGGCGATGAATATGTACAGCCAAGGCATCGACCCAGAACTTGATTTCTCGCAGATGGATGAAATGATTGCGGTTTGCAAGGAATGTACGCAGTTACCGCTCCATCCCCGTCATCCCTACGCCGGAGAGCTTGTGTTTACTGCGTTCTCGGGAAGCCACCAAGATGCGATCAACAAATGCTTGGCGCGCCGCGAGAGCGATAGTCTTTGGGAGGTGGCCTACCTGCCCATTGATCCAGCTGACATTGGTAGGAGTTATCAGGAGGTTATCCGTATTAACAGCCAGTCAGGTAAGGGTGGCGTTGCGTATGTCTTAAACCGGGATCACGGCCTCGATTTACCGCGTTGGCTACAGGTTGACTTCAGTGCCTCTGTTCAGGCTTTGGCTGAGCAATCAGAGTCTGAAGTACAATCTAACGACATTTACAGTCTCTTTTTAAGCACTTACAACCTCGATGAGCCGGCGCTTACGGTCGGGAAATATCAGCTGTCACGAGACGAAACCGTTGATCAGCTTAATATTCAAATCGACGGTCTCGATGGTCCACTCACGCTATCCGGCCAAGGTGCAGGTGTGGTCGGTGCATTCACCGATGCCATTACAAAGCACACAGGGCATAAGATCATTGTTGTTGAATACAGTGAACACACCCTGGGGTCTGACGGGGACGCGGAAGCCATCTGCTATGTGCAGTTAGCGATCGACGGCACGCGCGTGTGCGGTGTGGGTCGAAGCACGGATATTGTGCACGCCACGATGGGAGCGATTCTGTCCGGATTGGGCCGCCACAATAACGCATATTCTACTGCTGCCTAGGGATTGATTACCTGCCATAAGAGCTCAACCTGGTTTTAATACTCGCTAAACCTTTGTAGGGTGGCGTGCGTTAGTCACCACCGGTGAGGATTTGGAGATACAACTCGATGCGGCTATTTCTAATACTCGTCTTAGTCACGACGCTCGTAGGGTGTTCGGCTAACCGTCTTCTCTACAACAGAGCCGATACCTTTATTCGGTGGGCCGCAGACGACTATGTAACCCTCGATCGCGAGCAACAAGCCGCGTTCGATCAGCGCCTTGACGATTTCTTAGCATGGCATCGCAGTGAAGAGCTACCGCGCTATCGAGCGTTCATTGTTACTTCGCTAGAGACCCTTGAAGACGGTGTCACTCTGGAGGAGGCTGTTACGATTTCAGAGGAAATTGAGCTTGCCGCCGATCGCTTTCAGGCGCAATTTATCGAATTGCTCCTAGCAACGGCAGAAGACCTGTCGGACGAACAGATTCAGGACTTTTTGACAGAGCTTGAGCGCAACCAAGCCGAGTACGCAGAAGAGCAACTCGTTCGCGACGAGGAAACGTACTACGCTGACTCAGCCAAAACGATGACAGGCCTAGTTAAGCGTTTAATCGGGCGGCTTAATCGGGATCAAAG
Organism: Halieaceae bacterium; assembly: GCA_038104285.1. Classification (GTDB taxonomy): domain Bacteria; phylum Pseudomonadota; class Gammaproteobacteria; order Pseudomonadales; family Halieaceae; genus Luminiphilus. The sequence continues at coordinate 99 of JAYOAN010000039.1, read as the reverse complement.
TGCGGAAATAAATGAGCGTAGCAAGGATCTCACGCGTCTTGACAGTCTTTGGCACGATGATCGCGCGCGCTGGGGAAGCGCCCTGAGAGTCATACTCGA
>JAYOAN010000209.1:0-2248 GCA_038104285.1 Halieaceae bacterium | reverse complement strand
ATGCGCGTTCAGTCTTGAGCGTTGGCGAGAAGGTTGAGGCCAAGATCGTCAACATTGATCGTAAGAGTCGCTCTATCGGCTTGTCGATCAAAGCGAAGGACATGGATGACGAGAAAGAAGCAGTCCAGTCTCTCAAAGATCAGGATACAGCAGCTTCACCCGGTACTATTGGTGATCTGATCAAGGCACAGATGGACAATCAATAAGTTGTTATATTTGTCGCAACTCTGAAGAAAAGCCGGCATTGCCGGCTTTTTTTTTGTTAACCTTTGGTTCTTCTTTTTAAGCCCTTTAGCACTATGAAAGTACTGAATAGTAATGGGTCGCTAGTTATTTGCGCCTTGAGTTGCCGGTCTCCCCATCTGCAGGCGCAAGATATTAATGCCAACCTGTTTACTCACTTTGATTACGACAGTTCTGACGCGGCGGACGTAATGGTGTGGACAATAAGCTTGGGAGCGAGGAACAATGACACGTAGCGAACTAATCGACTTAATGGCATCACAACAGAGCCAGTTGACCACGAAAGACGTTGAACTTGCCGTTAAGCTGATGATTGATCATATGGCTGAATCACTGGCGTCGGGTGAGCGCATTGAGATTCGGGGGTTCGGCAGTTTTTCGTTACATTACCGCGAGCCTCGTAAAGGCCGTAACCCGAAGACAGGTGATACCGTAGAGTTAGAGGGTAAGCACGTGCCCCACTTCAAACCCGGTAAAGAGCTGCGGGAGCGGGTGAATCGCTCGATCAAGGCGGTATTTTAATGCTCAGCTGGCTTCGTGCCGTCCTCACTTTCAGTCTGGTAGCCGCATCCATTTTCATAGGCGCTGTCTTCGCGACTCAGAATACGTCGCTCGTGCCGCTTTCTCTTTTCGTGGTTACCCTGCCTGAACAGACCATGGCAGTGTGGCTTTTGCTATTTTTGGTGGTAGGGCTCGCCATAGGCAGTTTGATTAGCACGATTGTTGTGTTGCGTCAGCGCGCAGGTTTGGCTGCGCTGAGGCGCGAGAACACCCGCTTGAAGCAACGTATGGAACGGTTGCCGACTAATGGCTGAGCCAAATACGCTTCTGCTTGCGTTGCTGTTCCTTGCGGTTGCCGCGGGCTGGGTACTGGGACGGGGCGCTTCGGGTCGCGACGAGGAGGTGGATCAAACCCCGCCTTCGCAGTACTACTTGGGATTAAACTTTCTGCTCGATGGTGAGCAGGAGTCGGCGCTCAAGGCGTTTAGCGAGGCGCTGGCAGTAAACGCCGAGACATTTGAAACCCACATCACATTTGGCAGTTTGTTAAGAAAGCGCGGTGAGGTGGATAACGCGATAAAAATTCACCAGTCGCTGCTATCACGTACGAAACTTCCTGATGCCCAGAAGAATCAGGCTCACTTGGAGCTCGCGAAAGATTTTATCGCTGCCGGATTGCTGGATCGTGCTGAGCAACTTCTGAAGGACCTTATAGCGCTTTCCGAGGAGCATGAAGCTGACGCAAAGGTATTGCTGTTAGAAGTGTTCGAAGCAAGCCGAGATTGGGATCAGGCTCGGGTATTGGCTGAGTCTCAGCTTAAACGGGTGCTTGCATCCACCGTAACGCCGGCATCAAAAGCAAAGGCAGACAAGATAAAAGCGCGCCTTTGTAACTACTGTTGCGAGTCTGCTGAAGATCATGAAGTGAAGCACGCTTGGGAAATAGCACGCAATGAGGCCGCCGAAGGGTTGCGATGGGACGATACAAGCATCTGGCCCCACTTGATTATGGCGCGAATTGATGGGGAAGAAGGTGCGACGCGGCAAGCGTTTGACCGCTTGATGTCGGCAGCCAAGGTTGCCCCTAATCGTCTTCCAGAGTTTATCGATCCGCTCAGAGCCGTCTGTGATGCCCTGGGTTGCAGAGCGCGCTTGGTCTCACTGATCTCTGAATTATTGGATGCGCGTGATGATCCGCAGCTTAGAGCCTTGCTCGCAGAGGAACATCTTTGTGACGGAAACGAGGCGGCCGCACTGGATATTCTCGTCCAAGGACTCGATCAGAAGCCGACATCGGCTTTGTTGCAGAAAACGCTGGAACTCATGAGCGAACAAGTGAGTTGCCCCGAGGTGATCAAAGCTGCGCAAAAACTGTCGATTAAACAGTCGACTTATCTATGCGGGGTTTGTGGCTTCCACGGCCCGAGTTTTTACTGGCAATGTCCTGGGTGTAAGAATTGGGATACGCTCTATCGGCCAGCCCGCTAAATCAACCTTACGAGAC
>JAYOAN010000208.1:0-2287 GCA_038104285.1 Halieaceae bacterium | reverse complement strand
CCGCTCTACCATTGTTTTGGCATGGTGCTATCGGTGCTGGCCTGCGTCGCCCACGGTTCGACGATGGTGTTTCCCGGAGAAGCGTTTGACCCACTCGATACCCTTAAGACAGTGCAAGAGGAGCGCTGCACTGCACTTCACGGCGTGCCAACCATGTTCATCATGGAGCTGGACCACCCCGAGTTTTCCTCGTTCGATATGTCGACTCTGCGCACGGGGATCATGGCGGGCGCACCCTGCCCGGTAGAGGTCATGCGGCGGCTGATTTCCGAGATGCACATGAGGGATATTTTGATCGGTTACGGCCAAACCGAGGTGAGCCCCATCAACAACATGACCCTGCCCGACGACTCACTGGAAAGACGAACCGAAACGGTGGGTCGCGCGGTACCGTGGGTGGAGATCAAGGTTATCAATGACGCGGGGCACGTGTTGCCCATCGGCGAGAAGGGTGAGATCTGCACGCGCGGTTACTCGGTCATGCAGGGTTACTGGAATGACCCCGAGCGCACCGCCGAGACCATTGATGCGGGCGGTTGGCTGCATTCGGGGGACCTCGCGGTGATGGATCAGGACGGTTACGTACAGATTGTCGGCCGAATCAAAGACATGATTATCCGGGGCGGCGAGAACATTTACCCGAGAGAGATTGAGGAGTTTCTATATCAACACCCCGCCATCTCCGAGGTGCAGGTGTTCGGCATTCCGGATGAAAAAATGGGTGAGGAGGTCTGCGCCTGGATTCAACTCAATGCCGGCCACGACCTCTCCGCCGACGACGTGAAGGATTACTGTCGAGACAAGATCACCCACTTCAAGATCCCGCGTTACATCGACTTTGTTGATGAGTATCCGATGACCGTGACCGGCAAGATTCAGAAGTTTGTGATGCGGGATACCATGACAGAAAGGCTTCAAAACGGAGCTCCCTTAAAAGAAGCGAAGTGAAGAACACCGTGACCAACCCCCACACTTTTATGCAAAAGCCAGCGACGTGGTACGACTTTGGGTTGACGCCTGATGAGGAGGAGCGCGCTAGTCAGTTACATGATGAGTTAATCGTCTTCGATTCTCTGATGGAGTGTAGCTGGTATGACGGCATGATTACCCACATGAAAAAAGGTGGGCCTGCAACAGGAAGCTTGTCGATTGGGCACATAGACTTTTCCAAGTTGCGGGGCGAAAAGGAACCGGAAATACCACCTGAGGAGTGGTGGACTGCAGAAACGCTGACGAAAAATATTCGCTACGTGAGAGACCGGGTAACTGAGCATGAAGCTGATGTCATGCTCTGCTATACCGCTCACGACCTACGTGAAGCGAAGCGACAGGGAAAAGTGGGGCTGATGTTAGACAATCAGAACACCGAGTACGTTGGCAAAGATGTAGATGTGTTGGACGCTTTTCATGCTTTGGGCATCCGCCGAACCCAGTTGACCTACAACTTTACGGTAGCGGCTGGAGCAGGTTGTATGGAGACCCGGAATTCGGGCTTATCGCGATTTGGTGCAGACATCATCGAGCGTATGGAAGAAATTGGCATGCTGGTTGATACCGGCCACAGCCATTCCAGTACCCTGCTGGACGCGCTGGATGTAGCCAAAAAGCCACTTACTTGCTCCCATGCCGGTATGGCCTCGCGCTGCGTTAATCCACGAACCCAAACTGACGAGGCTCTGATCAAACTGGCTGACAAGGGTGGCGTATTTGGAGTGATCAGCACGCCAGGTGCCTTGAATGGCACGGACCGATGCACCGTCGCGGAATATGTCGATACCATTGACGCTGCGGTCAAGCTTATGGGGATTGATCACGTAGGCTTTGGTACCGACCTGATTTTGGCCGCCTCTCTGGAAGAGATTTTGGCGGCGCCTGAGTGGAATGACAAACTGAGAGAGAGCGTGGGTGTCAGTATCGATGTATGGCCTTGGTCTGATGGCCATCTTGGAATGGAGAATAATTCTGGCTACGTCAACTTGACACGCGGTCTGGTTGCCAAAGGCTACCAAGATGACGCGATCAAGAAAGTGATGGGCGGTAATTTTCTTCGCCTCATCGAGGACACCATCGGGTAATGCCAAAAGCTTGCGTACAGTGGGCTCTCGGGTTGCGATCTCCTGCCCATTTTTCTCCTGATCTTGAGTCCCGTGATGTGCCGATATTGGCTCGGCAAAGGCTCAGCACCTTGCTAGATCGATTGGCGACTACACATCACAGACTCTTATGAAGAGCCTGATATATGACAGATTCTATCGACGACCGGATTAAGCGTTTAGGGCTGACATTG
>JAYOAN010000207.1:0-2287 GCA_038104285.1 Halieaceae bacterium | reverse complement strand
TCTCCCGCATAAAGCCAATGACCCTCAAAATCAAAGTCGGGACGCCAGCCTTCGCTTAGTCCTATTACGTCAACATAAAAGTCGCGCACCTCGGCGATAAGCGATCGCGAGCCCATGATATTGAAGTGGTTGAGTCCTGCGATTGTCATAACGCCACCTAAACGTCGGTAAAAAAGGGCATAGGCTTGAGCCTCATACATTCGGAAAATGCCAGAAAAACTGAGCTCGCTTGCATCAGTAAAACCCTAGCGCGTCCCGAATACCAGCAGCACGGCGAACAAAAATACCGTCCATATGGCTAAACCCAGATAACCGCGCAACCACGCTACAGAAAAGCCCGCTTTGCGGTAGAACGCTTTGGTCCACACTAGGCCCTCATCAATTTTAGGTTCAGCCAGCCGAGCACTAGACGCGATGCCGACCAAGATCGTTACACCCAAGCCAATGACGTTCCACCAGAGCCAAGACACGTCCGGCGCCCACTTCCAGAGTGCTGCATTTACCAAAAGCCCGGCGACAAAGCCGACTCTTGCACCGCCACCGGTTGTGCTTTTCGTGAAAATGCCGAGCATAAACACACCGAGGATCGGTCCGTTGATCAGCGAGCCGACCTTATTAACCGCCACGATCACCGTCGATGCGATATCGTCGACGTAAAACGCGGTTAACAACGCGAACAGACCCCAAAAAATGGTGAGTCCCCTTCCCCACTGAAGCTCTTGCTCTGGCGTAACAATTCGCTGCGCCATCATGGGCTTTATAAAATCCTTCAGGGTGGTCGCAGACAAGCTGTTGATGACCGAGTCGAGCGAGGACATGGCCGCTGCTAGTAAAGCGACGACGGCCAATCCCACGAGGCCTGGTGGTAATTCACGACTGATCAGCGCAGGCAGTGCCATATTGTAATTAGGCGCCTCGTTAACCAGGGGCAGCGAACCAATGAAATCCGGTTGAGATATCGCGTAAACCGCAAGGCCCGCGCCGATCAAGCAGTAGAGCAGGACAAGCGGGAACCTCAGGAAACCATTGATCAATAGGACCTTTTGCGCGTCATCTTGAGACGCTGCACATAACTGGCGCTGGACCTGACTCTGGTCACAGCCGTAATAGGCCACGTACAGAAAGAAGCCGCCAATCAGCATCGGCAAGAACGCAAAATCATGGCCATCACCAAAGCCGTGATGGTCGAAAGACAAGGCAGCAGTCCGATCGCTGGGCAACTGCGACAACATCTCGCCAAGACCACCGGCATTACCGATCAAAAGATAAGCAAGATAGGCAAGAACGCTGGTAAGAATAACCATTTGAGCCACGTCACTGATGATCACCGCCCTGATGCCACCCAGCACGTCATAAATAATGGTGATTGCACCAAAGAGTAGAACCGATTGAGCAAAGGAGAGCCCTGTGACAATAGAAACCATGCTAGCCACACCGTAAACCGTGATTCCGGCAACGGCTGCCCTGGAAAGTTGAAACATGGCGCTGATGAGCCACTGAGTTCTCTCATCAAAACGTCGACCGAGATAGAGATACACAGAGACGAGGCGCTGCCGATGGAAAACGGGAATCAAAAACACCGCAATAAAGATCATGGCCAGCGGCAGGGCGAGCTCGTACTGAAGCCAAACCAACCCGCCACCCACAACGAACGCAACAAAGGCAGGAGCTCCCAAAATACTGTTGGTAGAGCATTGGGTCGCCATCACCGACAAGGCAATGCTGAAGGCGTTTCCACTATTGGAAGCAACGAAGTAATCCTCGGCGGATCGCTGTTGCCGAGATAGGTACACACTCACCGCCACCAGACCGAGGAGGTAGAGCGTTACAACGGTCCAATCAATGGTCGATAACAATGAATGATCCTCCTGTTGGCTTCATCGGCTTTTCAGTCGAAGCTTACGAAGACAGTCATAGTGGAAAAAATTTTCCCTAACAAGTTCACAAGGCCAGTGAAAACCTTATGTGAAAACCCTTAGAGGCGCGCGATTCATGTCTCATCATCGATTTGCTGGGGCTGAGACAGCCGCTGGTGCAATTGCTGACGATCAACAACCTCCCCTCCTTTCACCACAAACTCAACCGCTCGGGTATTACCGATATTCTCTATCGGATTCTCAGAGAGCAAAAGGAGATCGGCCGTGTAACCCGGACGAATACGCCCATGTGTGTCGTCGATAGAAAAGAACTCAGCCGGGCGCAAGGTTGCTGAATCGAGCGCCTCTTGCGGGCTCAAACCGGCAGCCACCAAACGCTCGAGTTCGGTGTGCAAACTGTAACCGGGAAT
>JAYOAN010000038.1:4967-11976 GCA_038104285.1 Halieaceae bacterium | reverse complement strand
CAAACTGTCCCAGCGTGTTTCTAAGCTCTCGTGTATCCAAAGTACGCCCCTTATTTACAGCGTGAGATTATCATCAGAGAAGCGCAATTAAGGCGTCCTTTTAGGGTAACTCGCCCATCGTCCAGATGGCCTAAGACGGCACAGCAATTAGAACGTCGAAACACCCCGTCTGCCTGATTAGCTAGCAAACGCGCGGCCCCTCGCAATTACGCAAACGATTTACCATTAAGATCACTCTGCGGCACCGATAATTGAGAGCAATACTGTTTAAAAGCGATACGTTGCGCCCAATCGCAGCCTGCGTTCGATACCAGGGAAGCCAATCGCGGTCTCAAACGATTTGTTGAGTGCATTATCGAGGGCCAAATAGGCGCGCCAAGCTGGACTTGGCCGCCAGCTAATGCCCACATCAAATCGGTTATAGGCTGACACAGTCTCCAGCCCCGTAGGAACCGAGCTATCGAGTAAGTCACCCACATGTATCCAATCCGCTGACGCTGACCAACCCTCAGCGAGTTGCCATTTCGCGTTTAGTCCGAACCGCCAGTCCGGGCGCTGCAATAAAGCACCACCGCCTTCGACAACAACATCGACGTATGTTGCATTGAATGCAATGGATGATGACTCAGTCGGTTTGAACCCGGCTGCAAGCTCAATACCTTCGCTTCTTACGTCATTTTCATTAACCAAACGGAAGATCGAAGGGTCAAAATTGATAAGGTTTTTATAGTCACTTCGGAAAGCACTGATGCTTATCTGTCTTTCCTCGCTTTTCCACTCAACACCCGCCTCCACATTTTGGCTGGTCTCGGGCTTTAAATCAGCATTTCCAACGAGCGCATGTCCCAGCGCATAGAAACTGGGTAACTTGAAGCCCTCACCACCGCTCAAGAAAAATCGTGTAGCACCATTACGATATTCGACACCTAGCCGCCCGGTTACCTGCTCTTTGAAACCATCAGCCTTGTCGATCCGCAAAGATACATTGACGGCAAATCGCTCTGTAGGCCGGTGCACTAACTCAGAAAAGAAACCGGTGGTGGTCCGGTCTAAGGCAAAGTCTTGAGGCAACGAAAAACCAGGAAAAAGTTCTATTTCGCCGATAAGCTCACCATCCTCACGAAGGTAATCAAGACCTATCAATGCTTGAGTGTCATCTGACCAATCAAAGACCCCGTGTAGCGCCATGTTTTCTCGCTCGAGCTCAGAGTCGATGGTGCTAGCCGGCACCCCATCTCTAACGCCCGGAGCTACCGCGGGCGAACTACTCATCTCTTCGTGCTTGTTGCTACCGACAAGCACATTCAATTGAAGTTGCTCGCTGTATTGATAGCGAGCCGATGCGGATAAAGCTCGTTGATCCGTCTCTCGATCCCCAAGCTCTCGGAGGACTGATAACCGTTGGCCACCGCTATCGTCGGGAAACGCTTGAGACTCAGTGCTCGAGAAAAGTCCTCGGACCGAGAGAGATAAAGCCTCCCCGTCATTTTGACTGTACGCAACGGTCAGCGAATCGTTGCTAAACGCGTTGCCAACCGGCATATCGCCATCGTCCTCGGATGCGGCCGTGACGTTGAATTGACTGGCCTCTGTCAACGCAGAGGACAGGCTCACCGAAGTCCGCCGAAAACCTGACTCGCCGATTGCCATATCCACACTACCCCCGCCGGTAGCCGATTCTCGAGTACTGATCGCTACAACGCCTCCAAGGCCATCCGAGCCGTAGACCGACGACTGAGCTCCTCGAATAATCTCAATGCGCTCTACTTGCGCGAGTGGTAGTGACGAAAAGTCAAAAGATCCACCTCGAGCATTCGTCGGATCATTGACCTTCACACCATCTATAAGTACCAAGGTAAAGTTCGGGTCACCACCTCTGAGTTGAACCGACGCAATACCGCCGCGGCCCCCTGCCTGTGCAACATGCACACCACTTTGTCCTCGCAGCAGGTCGATAACATTCTCATCCGCTCGCGACTCGATCATCTCTCGAGTGATGACTGCGGTGAGACCGTTTACAGGGTTGTCATTTGCGCTGATCCGAGTGCCCGTGACGGTGACCGTCTCTATTTGCGTGGCGGCGGCTTTATGACTCGTTTCTGATTCAACGCCGACTATCTGAGCCTGCACCGCGCTGACTCCCAAAACAGCGGGTAGCAACGAGGCGATTAGTGAGTGACTCCGACTCGATGATCTCGAGTAGAGCGGGTGATTTCTAGCGCTCGGAGTTGGCATTAGCGTTCCTTTCGTTACTCTCTTTGTTGAAAACATTTGAGTTTCAAACCCACCTGCCGGTGCTAGCTAAGGAAATAAACACCAAAACATAGGGCAGTAACCGGTTGTTAAATGGAGGCTTCACAAGCCACCCCAGATCATTCGGCGCCGGACTATAAGTGATGTAATGCCCGTATCCCAGTGGATGCCAAAAGATTCCGAGCCGAAAACTTAGACATTCCGAACTAAGCCATGAATGCGCTCATCTCAACTTTAACGAGAGAGTATTGCTTGTGAGGGTTCGTCGGACGTACTCTTTCGCACCCGCAACCATCAACATCGAGTTATGAGGCCCACGCTTATTCTTCCCGTATTTTTGTCTGTGTTTTTCCTTGGTATGGGAGCTCTGCAGTTGAACGACCCTGATCCGCTTTACTGGGTCACGGTTTATGCGATGACTGCGCTGATTCCTCATCGTCACCTATTGCAGCGCCACTATGCCATTATCTTCTGGACAACTGCTGGGATGGTGTTTGCCGGCCTTTTACAGTCATTCAGTGGTTTCATCGACTTTGTGTCGGCAGGCGACTGGGGACTTTTGACTGCACCGATGACAGATAAGCTCCCTGCGATCGAATACGCTCGGGAGTTTCTTGGCTTACTATTCAGCGTGGCTTGCCTATTCGGCTATAGAAAATCGCGTGTTAGCGATTAAATTGTTCCTCACTTTAGGACTTGACTACCCTACTGCGCCTCGTCGTTTTGCCACGCTTGCGCGATGTTCAGCACTGATCTTCAGTCTTGGCGAATTGGCCTGACCAGTTTACCATTACATCAAACTTTCGGACGAAATAAGCATGCAGGAAACTTGGCGTTGGTTTGGCCCCGATGACACCGTCAGTCTCGAGCAAATCGTGCAGGCTGGCGCCTCCGGCGTAGTCACTGCGCTCGACCATATACCGACGGGTGAAGCGTGGCCTAGAGAAGATATCGCTGAGCGCAACGCGCTGCTTCGTTCTCACGGACTCGAATGGTCGGTCGTTGAGAGCGTCCCTGTCCATCAAGATATTAAGTTGCGAAAAGGCGACTACCAGCGGTTAATCGAAAATTACCGAACATCACTGAAAAACCTCGGTGCTGAGGGCGTTACACGCGTCTGCTACAACTTTATGCCCGTTGTGGATTGGACGAGAACAAATCTAGACTTCGAACTTGATAACGCATCCAGTGCTCTACGTTTTGAGATGACCGATTTCGTTGCCTATGACGCCTTTATCCTAGAACGCGAGGGCGCCAAGAATGACTACTCTGTAGATCTGCTTGCACAGGCGAAAAGCCGACTCCAAGCCATGTCAACGGCACAGAAAGAAGACTTAGAGATCAACATTATCGCGGGATTACCGGGTGGTGAAGGCTCCTGGGATCGCGAGGGAATTCGTGCGGCTATCAAACAATTCACCGATCTGGGAACAGAGGGCCTGCGAGCAAACTTGATCGCATTCCTTCGTGACATCATCCCAGCTGCTGAGGAAGCGGGCGTTGTTCTGGCGATTCACCCTGATGACCCGCCCTTTTCACTGTTCGGGCTGCCTCGCGTCGTATCCACCGCTGACGATGCGCGCTATTTAACGACTGAAGTCGACAGCGCCCACAATGGACTCACGATGTGCGCCGGGTCATACGGTGCGCGCTCCGACAATGATCTCGTAGCCATGGTAAAAGAGTTCGGTAGCCGAATTCAGTTTGTTCACCTGAGAAATATTAAGCGCGAGGCGGACGGATCTTTTTACGAATCGGAGCATCTGTCGGGTGACAATGACATTGTTGGCTTGGTCGGTGCGCTCCTTTCCGAAGAGCGAGAACGCGCAGACAACGGCGTCGCATATTCACAGATCCCGATGAGACCAGACCACGGCCATGCGATGGGTGACGAGAAGAATGACCCGAATGTCCGACCCGGATATTCCTATGCAGGGCGTATGAAAGGGCTTGCAGAACTGCGGGGTGTGATACACACGATCTCTGCTCTTCAACCGAGATAGCCTCATGCTGCACCCTGATCGCCTTTTACCAACAGATGATCATCAACGAAGTATCGCTCGTGCGCTTTACGAAAGCGTAAAGAACCTGCCCATCATAAGCCCTCACGGGCATACGGACCCTGAGTGGTTTGCGACCGACGCGCCCTTTACGGACCCGGTAAGTCTCTTTATCACGCCGGATCACTACGTCTTTCGCATGCTTTACAGCCAAGGTATTGAACTTGACGCTCTGGGTATTGGTAAACCTGCTCTGAGTGACGAGGAAGCGCGAACTGTTTGGCGTTTGTTTGCTGAGAACTACCACCTGTTTCGTGGCACACCATCCCGGATTTGGCTAGACCACGTCTTTTCAGAGGTCTTTGACATCGAGCAGCGGCTAAGCTCAGACACAGCAGATACGTACTTTGACACCATCAGTGCCGCATTACAGACCGACGCTTTTAAGCCGCGCGCTCTTTTCGATCGATTTAACATTGAAGTCCTCGCAACGACCGAATCACCCTTAGATACGCTGCCTTTTCACGACCAAATAGCAGCCTCCGAATGGGATGGCCGCGTGATAACAACCTTCCGCCCGGACCCTGTTATGGATCCGGAGTTCGAGGGCTTTGTCGACAACGTGGAACAGCTCGGTGAACTAACGAACACCGACATTTCCTCCTACACAGGCTATCTAAACGCGCTACGCGATCGCCGCGGCTATTTTCGGGCGCGCGGTGCTACCGCGACAGACCACGGACATCCATCACCGAGAACAGCGGACCTTAGCGGCACAGAATCCGCAGCGCTGTATCAAAAAGTACTAAGCGGTTCTGCCTCCAGTGAAGAGGCAGATCTCTTTCGAGCGCAAATGTTGACCGAAATGGCGGCGATGAGTGTCGAGGACGGGATGGTCATGCAAATTCATCCAGGATCCTTCCGTAACCACAACCAAGTCCTGTTTAATCGTTATGGCCGAGATATGGGTGCCGATATTCCCATGCAGACCTCGTATGTCGAGGCGCTGAAACCGATGCTTGATAGATTTGGCAACAACTCAAAACTATCCGTCATTCTGTTCACCTTGGATGAGACCACTTACTCACGTGAACTCGCGCCACTCGCAGGCCACTACCCCTCGTTAAAGCTTGGTCCTGCATGGTGGTTCCATGATAGTCCCGAGGGTATGCGCCGCTTCAGGAATCAAGTCACGGAAACCGCTGGCTTTTACAATACCGCCGGCTTTAATGACGACACGCGCGCTTTCCTCTCTATCCCGGCACGTCATGATCTTGCGCGCAGAATCGATTGCGGGTACCTCGCAAAGTTAGTTGCTGAGCATCAAATTCAGGACGATGAGGCCTTTGAGCTCGCATACGCCCTCGCCTACTCGCTCGCCAAGGATGCATACCGTTTGTGATGTCCTTATCTGAGCGATCCCTGACTGAACTCCAGGGCATATCCGTGCCTAACTACGATCGCAAAAATATTCGACCGGGTGTGCTACACATTGGTGTCGGGAACTTCCATCGTGGCCATCAAGCTGTCTACTTTGACGACCTTCTCGAGTCGGATCCTCAGTGGGGCATTGTCGGTGTCAGTATGCGTAGCGGAGGTACCCGTGATCGGATGGCACCGCAAGACCATCTCTACACCGTATGCGAGAAAAATGGAGCGGAGAGCAGCTATCGGATTATTGGCTCGATATTAGAGGTGCTCGTCCTTGCCGAGTCGCGCCAGAAAATCCTCAACCTCGGCGCCAATAGCGATATTTCCTGTATCACGTTGACGGTAACGGAGAACGGCTACTGTCATACAAACTCGGGAGACCTCAATTGGCAGCATCCTGAGATTACCCACGATTTAGAAAACCCAGATTCAGCGATATCCGTCCCGGGTCTTCTTGTCTCCCTACTCGACGCGAGAATGCGCGCTGACGGCGGGCCTATTAATCTCATTAGTTGCGACAATCTGAGTGCTAACGGCCGCGTACTGCAGTCTGTTGTCTCCCAACTTGCGGAGCATCGCAGTGCCGAGCTGGCAAAATGGATCGCGCAGAATGTGGCCTTTCCAAACACCATGGTCGACCGCATTGTGCCTGCCACCAGCGATGAGGACATTGAGGTCTTCGCTGAGATTTGTTTTGCAGACAATGCGCTGATCACCACTGAGGGCTTTACTCAGTGGGTGATCGAAGACTGCCTTGTTGGAAATGTACCCCTGCTGGCACAAACAGGCGTGCTACTCACCGCTGATGTGGGTGCGTTCGAGACAATGAAGCTTCGATTTCTCAACGCAACACACTCGACACTTGCCTATTCAGGGCTGCTTCTTGGCTACAAGTTCATACATGAAGCACTCGAGGACCCGCTACTCAATAGCTTTGCCACTCAGCTAATGAGTGCAGAGATAGCGCCAGTCACAGAAACGCCCGATAGAATCAATATCAACGACTATCAGCAGAGCGTGCTGTCGCGTTTCGGAAACGCTGCCGTCCCCTATAAAACGTCGCAAGTCGCCACCAACGGATCGCTTAAGCTTCCTCAACGGATTTTCCCCACCATCGAATCCCATCTGCAGGCAGGTGAAATTCCGAGACGCTTGTGCATTGTCGTTGCGTGCTGGTTAGCTTGCCTATCAGACACAAAACTCGCACAGCAGTTCACAGACCCCGTTTTGCCCATTGATCCCATTGACACCTGCTCGGGTCGCACCGATTTACTGGGCCATCTTGCAAGTAACGAACTGTTTACCCAAGAAGTCGATAGATACCT
>JAYOAN010000038.1:0-4867 GCA_038104285.1 Halieaceae bacterium | reverse complement strand
TACTGGGCCATCTTGCAAGTAACGAACTGTTTACCCAAGAAGTCGATAGATACCTTCAGGATATAAAACGGGATGGGATAGCGTCGGTCATTTCAGCCTGATTCTGGCGGCTAATCACCACCCTAAACCAACGCTAGGACCTTTGATGATTCAACAAGCACCACTGCCACTTCGCATGGCGGGCTTGCGGTGCTTGCTCAGCGAGAATGATGGCGGTAACTAACCCCAGGAGCGATGAGGGAGTTGGCTTCACATGAACTTACGACCGCTAGGCTGGGTTACTCTCAAAATGCCGCGCAGCGGACTCCGTCGCTGCCAGGAGGTGGGACGTCATAGCTTGTCGAGCTGCTTCTGGATCGCGCTTCATCAGCGCATCAAGAATGGCCTTGTGCTCCTCCAGTGTTGGGAAGATTCCCTCCTCAACAATAAGGCGGTGATAGCCACGACTGAAACCACTTTGTACACGGAGCCGCCAAAGCCATTCCACGGTTTGCGCCATTGCCGTGTTCTCAGCTTCTGCTGCAATGAGCGTGTGGAATTCGCGATCAATTGCCTCCATCTCAGGTCGACCGTTCAATTCCACCATCGACTGAAACAACTCTGACAAACGCTGAAGTGCAGCATCGGAAACTCGCTCAGCGGCCAGAGCACATATCTCGGGCTCAAGGACTAAACGCATCTCCAGAATTTCAAAAGGACCAATACCGCTGTCGACTAAGGGAGTCGAAATTGAAGACCCACCGCGCGTGACAAAAATGCCACTACCCGTGCGCACCTCAATAAGCCCAGATACCTCTAACGCAATCATGGCCTCCCTAATCGAGGGTCGGCTTACTTGGAGCATATCGGCCAGGACTCGCTCCGACGGTAAGCGATCGCCGGGCTTCACATCGCCAGCCTTCACCAAATCAGCGATGCGCCGCGCAACACGAATATACAGGCGCTCGCTCGACGGTAAGGGCTCTAGCTTAACCATGCTGCTCGTCCGCGAGCTGCTGCGCCAACATACTGAGCTCCGCCGCTTTGAAAATATGCGTTTGGCTCATTGCACCCTCGGTACCGTTGATACTGTCCAGAATTAATTGCCCAAAGAACGGGAAGCCAACCTTACCCAGACTATCAATTTCATGGACACCTGCCTGGTCCGCGAGCAAGACAAGCGATGCGGGGGCCGACCGGGCGAGATCCACATACTTCCGAATCTCTATCGTTCCCTTCGTGCCAGTGATAAATGTTCGACCATCACCCCAGACAGGCATTCCGTCAGGTGTAAACCAATCAACACGGCTATAAAACGATGCGCCGTTATCTCCCACCATCGCCATCTCGCCAAAATCCTCTAGCCCCGGATAGTCTGGGTGTCTGCGAACGCGCGCCATCGTCAGCGTGGCTTCCTGACAACCCGCGTAGGTCAAGAACTGCTCAACCTGGTGGCTGCCAATGTCGGTCAGGATGCCGCCGTAGGATGCCTTATCAAAGAACCAGCTGGGGCGTGTCGCCGCAGATAGGCGGTGTGGTGCGATGTTCAATACTTGGATTACCTCACCAATTTCGCCGCTCTGCGTGATTTCTCCCGCACGCCAAGCAGCTTCGTTGTGAAGGCGCTCAGCGTAATACACGAAGTACCGGCGGTTTGTTCTTTCAACAGTTCGTCGAACGGCTTCTAACTGCTCCAGCGTCGTGAACGGCGACTTGTCCGTGAAGTAATCCTTTCCTGCCTCAAGTACCTGTATACCAATCTCAGCACGCTGATTGGGAATCGCTGCCGAAGCCACAAGCTGGATCGAGTCATCCTCAAGAATGTCGACAAAATGCTCGACAACTCGCGCAGTCGGAAAGCGCTCACAGAAGGCTTTGAGTCTCGCAGGGTCGGTGTCATAAACAGCAACCAACTCGCCGCCGGCGTCTAGTAGCCCATTGACCTGCCCGTTAATGTGGCCGTGATCCAGGAAAGCCGCGGCAAAGCGAAATTCACCCGGACTTACCACGTGTTCCGCTTCGGCAGAAGGCGCGTAATTAGCGCCGTCAGAAATGCTCACAACCAACCCAACCCGACGGCCGTGCTGTATGCGACACTCGCGATAACCATCAGCACGCAGGCAGCCATCGCCACGTTGAACACCACCGCTTTGCTGCCGGTCGGCGTGTCGCTGCCAAGGTAATTCGGCTTGTTATTCAATACGAGCCAACCGATGTAGGCGACGGGCAGTAAGAAGCCGCAGATCGCTGAGGTGGGTAGAACGACATAAGGCCCCATACTCGACCACAGGAACACACCGAGCACCGCAGGCGTGGGAATCAAGCAAGCGAGTCGGTATTGCCTTGAATCCTCCTCGAGACCAAACATTTCCATCGCAGCGGCGCCACAGGTCAACATGTGCATGACCAGCGAGCCTACCGCCATGCCTAGAACGCCCATGGTGAAGATAAGGCGCCCTACCATCTCTCCCAAACCCGCCTCTGCAAACATCGCCGCCGCTTGTGCCGGCGCTATTCGATTTTGAATGGGACTTTCTCCATCGTACAAAGTGACTGCGGCGGCTATAGAGATCAAACCTGTAACCAACAGATAGGGCAGCACTAATCCCAGGACAATATCCCAGCGAGCAAGTTCACGCTCGGGTCTACCCCAGCCCCGCTTCAGCAGCGTGTAGCCGTAAATAAAGGTCATATTGATACCCACGGCTGAGCCCAATGCTGCCATCATCGTTGTGACACCGAGTGGCGTAGTCGGTAATGAACTCGGAATAAAACCCGACAGCACGGCAGACCAGTTCACGTCGCTTTGCATCGATGCGCTAATGACCACCCAAGCAAAGCTAACAACAATCACGCTACTGAGAATCTTTACCCCGTTCTCAAAAACTCGTACCGCGCGGCCTCCTTTACCGTAATGCCATACCGTGAAAGCACAAAAGCCCCAAACCAAAAGCGCAAGTGCGAATAAGTAGCCCTCTCTGAGGACTGCTTCTCCCTCACCCAATAGATTGAAGCCACTGACAACATCAATGGATTCCTCAAGCATGCCTGCACTGAGTGGGTAATGAGAGAATCCCCAAATCACACTCGATGCGAGTGCCGCGATGGCCCACAGCCACGCGATAGAGGGTGAAAAGTGATCCCGCATGGCGGTAAAGGGACGCTCGCCTGTCGACAAGGTTTGGTGGGCGAGCGCGAAGAGCATGATGCAACCAATGATCATTGCAACGGGCTGCACCCACAGATACTCGTAACCGAACATAGCGCCAATGGATAACGAGGTGATTGCCGAGCCGCCACCAAGCGTCATCGCACCTTGCAGCCAACCGGGACCTCCCTCTTTAATTCGATCGACTAAGTTGCTCATCGGTACGATTTCTCCATATCAATTTCGACCTCGATATCCTGTGCTTCGCGCAAGGCACTCGAGGCAATGCGCCCGCTGAGAAGCTGCTCGTAGCGCTTGCTATCGATGGGCAGAGCGACGGCTTTGTCGTCCCATTGCGACAGCAACATGCCATTGGCCAACTGTAAGGAGCCCAAACCTTCTGTCGCTGGCGTCAGTAAGCTCGAACCCTTGGTCAGTGCATCGACAAAATTTTGAATGACCTGAGCATGTTGGTTCACGCCATCGGCCAGATCCACGGTTTGGCTGGTGAAGGACGGCATACCAAACATCTCTCGCGTCGTTGCACAGTGCTCGCTCACACTTTGATCAGCCTGTTGTATCGTGAGCTCAGTGTCGTTCCAGCTAATCACGCCTGTATCGCCAATAATTTCCAAACGATTAATCCCGGGAGCTTCGCCGCTGGAGGCCTGCAGGAGCCCAACACGCCCCGACTCATAGCCCAACATAGCCGTAACTTCATCTTCGACATCGATGTCGTGATAGCGACCGAACGCCACGTTTGCGGATATTTTTTCCGGCAAGCCAAACAGCCATTGGATGATGTCGAGATTGTGAATGCACTGGTTGATGAGTAAGCCACCGCCCTCGCCGGGCCAGGTTCCTCGCCAGCGACTGACCTTGTAGTAAACATCCGGGCGATACCAGGCCGTCATAGTCCACGTATACCGCTGAATCGTGCCGATGCGACCCTCGTCGAGGAGCTGTTTTATGGCAGCGTACGCCGGGTGAAAGCGCTGATTGAGCATGACAGCAAACTGTATACCCTTGGGCATTTCATCGATGAGCGCCTGTGATTGCTCTACCGACATCGCAATAGGCTTCTCGAGCAATACGTGCAGCCCGCGCTGCGCAGCTAATCGAGTAGCACTAACGTGATCCATGGTTGGCGTCGCGATCAGAACAGCGTCGCAACACTGAGCATCGAGTAAGGATTCCAGAGAAGTGAAGTGGGGAACCGAGATATCTGCGCTCTGCCCTGATCGAGATACTGTCGCAGTAAGCGTCGCACCCTCAATTTTCCCCGACCGGAGAAGATTGATGTGCTGCTGACCGATATTCCCGGTACCTACGACAGCAAATCGAACGTTAGTCATAGATCCGATACTCGCGGTAGTACAGCGCCGCCCTGAATCGGTACTTTAATGCCAGTGACACGATCGTCAGATATTATGAACTCAAGCTGAAAGTCCCGAGGAGCAAAGAGAAACTCTCCCTCAGTCACCTCTTCTAAGTCGCCGTTGAAATAAACTGACGCGATATTCAAACCAGATCCGTCATAAGAGATGCGCAACTCAAAAGCACCGCCACCGTAAACACCTTCATAGCCCCGATAGTGGGTGTTGATGTCGATCGCCATCAATTCATCTTCAGTCCACTGTGCCGACCGCTCCGATTCAGCAGTGCGCAACTCAGTGACAAAATCCGGGCGAATAATGCGTCCTGAATGACCCCAAACGCGATGTAAATGCGTCAACAGTC
>JAYOAN010000037.1:0-12047 GCA_038104285.1 Halieaceae bacterium | reverse complement strand
GCCTGCACTTCGATGTGCGGTTAACTCATCCCGAATTGGCCGTTAGACTCAAGCCTGTAAGTAGGCCATGACATCGTTGAAGCTACCGCTGAAGACAACTCGCCGCTCTTTGGATTGAAGTTGATAGTCGTACATCGGGTCGTAGTAATCCCTGAGCAAAATTTCTATCCATTTTTTGTGCGCGTCTGCATTGCCGGCACGGTGTTCTGAAATAGCATCCTCGAGAACCTTGGATAACGCCGAATACCTGACACCGCCCAAACGCTTCTGAATATTTTGCATGCTGGTTCTCAGCGATTCAGCGAAGACCTCAAACGCGTATTCTTCGTCTGCATGAGCGTCACACCAATCTTTGTGATTTTGGAGGATATAGTTTTCCCAGGAGTGGTTCACACGCTCGTTAAGGCTCGCCTCGATGGTAACCACGGGTGAGCTGGCGAGGCAGGCCTGTAGAGGCAAGGGCAGGGCGCAGCGTCCGATTAGTCGGCTTTCATCTTCCACCGCTGCGGTCTGTACCTCTCCATGCCAAGCCTTCAGGAAGGAGATCGAAACCGCGTTCTCAAAATCGATCTGGCTAGGTTGTGGTTTGACACGCTTACCGAAGGCACTGCCTCGATGGTTGGCCAGGCCCTCAAGGTCAATTGTTGCGAGCCTCGAAGACTCATCACAATGGTTAAGCATGGCTGTTTTGGCGACACCGGTTCGGCCCGCGACGACGACAACATTCAATTCGCGTAAGGACGTTTCGAGGCTATCGATGAGAAAGCGACGGAGCGCTTTATAGCCACCCTCCACAAGAGGGACGTGAAAGCCACACTCTCTCAGCCAGCCCTGTGTGGTTTGCGATCGCAGGCCGCCTCGAAAGCAGAAAAATGCTGCGTTCGGCTCTCGCTTAAGCGCGTTGATCCAACTGGAGAGTCTTGCAGCCTTGATATCGCCTGAAACCAGTTCGTGCCCAATGGCTACAGCTGCTTCTTGTCCCTCCTCGGCGTAGCAGATGCCAACTTGCTCTCGCTCGGCGTTGTTCATTAACGGGAGGTTGATTGCTGCTGGGAAGCTACCCTTTTCGAACTCGATGGGCGCTCGAGTATCCACCAGCACCCGATCCTCAGTAAAAAGACGCAGGAAGTCGCTGTTGGTAATGTTATTCGGGCGGGGTTTAACCACGAAGCATCATCTTGGGTGTGGTCGAAGCTGCCGCAGACAGCGTGCCTATCGACGCGCTGGGAAGGTCTGCATCCTGCAAGACCGATTGGACCTTTTCACAGGCTTCAGGCCTCACAGATACCAGGAGGCCCCCGCTAGTCTGGGGGTCGCAGAGAATGGCGCGCTGAAAATCTGTCAGTGCGGGCAGGTGAGCTGCGACTGACTCGAAGTTGCGCCCCGTGCCCCCCGGGATACAGTCTTGGTCGATGTAGCACGTTAAATTTCCTAAAGTGGGAATTGCAGACCAATCGAGAGTGGCATCGAGCCCACTTCCTCGCATTATCTCAGTGAGATGTCCGGCGAGGCCAAAGCCGGTGACATCCGTCATCGCTGTCACGCCATCGATAGCAGACAGCTCAGCACCAATACTGTTCAATGTTCGCATGCTCTGACTAGCCAGTGCCAAATCCTCTGCGGAGGCTTTCTCACGTTTTCCAGCGGTGCTTATGATGCCGACACCGAGCGGTTTGGTCAGGAAGAGGGTATCGCCTGCCATAGCCGTATCGTTTCGCGTTAGACGGTCTATATCGACCAGTCCAGATACGGCGAGGCCAAAAATGGGTTCTGAGATATCGATGCTGTGCCCTCCCGCAAGGGCGATACCGGCTTCTGCGCAGGTGGCGCGTGCGCCCGCAAGGACTTTGCTCGCGATTTCAGGCGCAAGCTTATCCACCGGCCAACCCAAAATAGCGATCGCTACGGTTGGTGTACCACCCATGGCGTAAATGTCGCTGATGGCGTTGGTTGCTGCGATCTGACCGAAGTCCCATGCGTCGTCAACGATTGGCGTGAAGAAGTCCGTGGTACTCAGCAGGGCGCGCCCGTCGCCGATATCCACCGCTGCCGAATCGTCTCGTGAGTCGTTGCCAACCAGTAAGGTCATTGAATTGTTGGTGCTTTCATTACCAGCACTTCCCGTCTCAACACCCGTCAGTATGCGACGTAAAACATCGGGTGAAAGTTTGCATCCACAACCTGCTGCGGGACTGAATTGTGTGAGTCGGATTGTTTCCGTTGTCATACTGCTCTCAATGACTGCTGAGTGATTGGGGTGAGTTTAATGCATTGAAAAAAAGTTGCGCTCGCTTCATGCTCACGCCGATGTTCAACGTTGTACCCACAAACTCTCGCATAGTCCGCAGCGCTTGTCTTCTTGCGCTACTGGTCGGCAGCATTTCTAGCCTCTCGGCCAATGCCGAGTCTGTCCCCGAATCTGCGGAGGGGACACTTGAAACTTCGAGGCAAAAATTCCAGCTCGCTGTAAAAGAACTAAGATCGGGCGCCGGTCCACGCTACCAGTCATTGCGACAAGATCTCGCTGAGTACCCCTTAGCAATCTATTTGGATGCACTCGTCATCGAGGGTAATTTGCATTACGCGACCGCAGACGAGATGCAGACATTCATGGCATCGGCTGGGAACTCGCCGCTTGCGATGCGCACGTTACGAAGCTTTGTGCGCCACAAGGTTGAGGATCGTCGCTGGAAAACCATTATCGAAGTAACCGAGCGACCCGATTTGAGTACGGAACTTAGCTGCCACAGAGCGCACGCCCTCCTAAACAGGCGGCGTGCTGGCGATGCGATACCCCTCCTGAACGAGGCATGGAGCGTTGGAAAATCCCAGATAAAAGCCTGTGATCCTGCGTTCGAAAGGTGGTTCAAGCATTCCGGACCCACGGATGACGTTGTATGGACGCGAGCGCTGAAAGCGGCAGATGCCCGCAACAGTTACCTTCTAAGGTACTTGCAACGGTATGCCTCGAAGGAGTTGAGGGGCAGTCTGGCTGACTTGGCCGAAATATATCGCCGACCTGATCGCGTTACCCAGAAAGTGCGTGGGCGCGCAGTTCATCAGCGCGATATTGCGTATGTAGGTGTAAAACGCCTCGCTCGGGTAAACCCAGGTAAGGCCTATAACGCCCTGCAGGAACTGACAAAAAGATTTGATTTTGACGCCCGCCAATTGAATGAAATGCATGGCCTTATTGTTCGCCATAGCCTGTTCGCAAAAAGTGCAGCTCCCGCTCAATGGATGCTCGAACAGCTCATGGCACTTGATGACGATGAACTCACCGAAATCTACTTGAGAACGAAAATCGAAACGGCTGATTGGCCAGGTGTTAGAGAGGCATACACGTGGCTCTCAGCGGAAAAACAAACTACCGATGAATGGCGCTACTGGCGGGCCATTGCCGCAGGGCCGGGCGAGGCCGAGTTTGCGCAAACAACGTTTGAGCAGCTCGCTGCAGGGCGTGGTTTCCACGCCTATCTTGCAGCAACCACACTGGCTAAACCGTTGTCCTTGGGGATGGTGCCGGATGTTGTGCCGGTTAGTGCAGAGGATACGATACGGGTTAGTCACGCTGTTGTTGAGAGAGTAAGTGAGCTCCTCGCGTTGGGCATGGGTTGGGAGGCGCGAGCAGAGTTTCGCGCGGGGGTTAATGACCCACAAATTGCACTCTCATTGGCAGAATTAGCGGCTTCGCGTGGAAGACACTCGTGGGCTATCGAGGCGGCAGCCGCGGCAGGCGCATGGGGGCGAGTGGATTTACGCTTTCCTGTCGTATTCGAGGACGAGTTTAAGAATGCCTCCAAGGAGTCGGGCTTGCCTGTCGAGGCTTTGCTAGCGGTGGCGCGCCGTGAGAGTGCGCTTTCGCCAGAGGCCGTCTCCGGGGTGGGTGCGCGTGGTCTGATGCAATTGATGCCTAGCACGGCTAGGCTTACTGCCAGAAAGCACAACTACCGATACTCGCGTTCGCGGTTGATGCGACCTGGCTATAACACAGCTGTGGGTGGTCTCTACTACGCTGATTTAATCGATAATTATGAGGGCAACCGAGTTTTGGCTTTGGCTGCTTACAACGCTGGACCGAATAGGGTCAGGCGTTGGCGTGAGGGTGGATTGAGTGTTGCACGTTGGGTGGACACCATACCGTTCAAGGAAACCAGAGAGTATGTTCGTGCTGTACTGGCATACAACGTGATATACAGTCTTAAAGCGGGCACTGCGGTTGAGTTTCTATCCGAGTCTGAGCTCGCGCCAAATTATTAAAAACCATTACCAAAATAAGGAGTGATAACGATGAAAAGTCTTCAGATGCAATCCTGCGTTCACAGCGAGGGCACGATTGAGTGCGCGCTGTTTGAGGTGGATATTCCGGCGCCGGGTGTCAACGAAGTGATGGTTAAAATCGAGGCGTCACCCATCAACCCCTCAGATCTCGGTTTGATGTTTGGTGCAGCTGACGTTGACTCGATAAGAGCGTCTGAGCGCAACGGTCATCCATCGATTGTGCTCGATGTTCCTGCCCCGGCCATGCGCGCTATGGCAACACGTATTGGTGAGTGGCTGCCGGTCGGTAACGAAGCTTGTGGAACCGTTGTCGAAGCAGGTGCAAGCCCGGAGGCGCAGGCATTGATTGGCAAGCGAGTCGCACTTTTTGGCGGGGAGATGTACTCAGATTACCGCACTGTGTCGATCTTTCAGGTTATCCCGCTCTTGGATTCGACGACGCCAGAGGAGGGTGCTTCGTGCTTTGTGAACCCCATGACGGCTCTTGGTTTTGTGGAGACCATGAAGATGGAAGGGCATAAAGCCATTGTCCATACCGCTGCTGCATCGAACTTGGGACAGATGTTGAATCGCATTTGCCTCAACGACGGAATACCGCTGGTCAACGTTGTTAGAAGTGAAGAACAGGTTGCGTTGCTCAAAGGTCAGGGTGCAGAGCACGTTGTGAACAGTTCCGCAGAAGATTTTAACGAGCAACTCAGCACGGCGCTCAATGCGACGGGCGCTACGCTCGCTTTTGACGCCATTGGCGGTGGTAAGCTTGGCAATGCTATTTTGATGGCTATGGAGGCTGCAGCGGTAGAGCGCATGACTGAATGGTCACGCTACGGTTCTAACGAATACAAGCAACTCTACATCTACGGTGCTTTGGATCTCGCACCAACAACCCTCAATCGCGGCTACGGATTTTCATGGGGCATTGGGGGGTGGTTGCTCACACCATTCATGATGAAAGCGGGCAGAGAGGTCGTGGAGCGTATGCAAGCTCGCGTCGTAGCTGAGTTAACGACAACATTCGCAAGCAGCTATTCCGATCGTATTAGCCTTGCTGAATCGGTTACGCCATCAGCTGGCGGTAAGTATGGGGTTCGTCGTACAGGTCAGAAGGCATTGATTACGTTCTAAACTCAGTGCGAATCTAGCCACCTGCAAGCTTGCAGGTATAGCCCAGGGCCTCTAGCTCAGCCTTACAGGTTGTTCGCTGGTCGCCCTGGATTTCAATATTGTCGCCTTTTGTAGCCCCTCCAACGCCGCAACGCTGCTTGAGCTTTTTGGCAATCGTTTTAAGTTCGTCGGGCGATACCGCGAGGCCTGTTACTACTGTTACCGCCTTTCCGCCTCGACCTTTTGTCTCGCGGGAGATTCGCGCGATACCGTCTCCAACAGTTGCAGGTCGGTCTTTACCACACACGCAGTCCGTAACAGTCCGCAGACACTGCGGGCATAACCTTCCACGATCAGTGCTGTATACAGCGCGAGATCCTTTTTTCGCCTTCAAGTCGATTGCCCTTTAACCATTCGAAGCCAGTAAAGTCTACCAGTTGCCATCCCTCGTCTGTGCTTTTGATAAGAAAAAACACGGGGTAGGATAGGCGCATGGATGATAACGATATCAAGGCCCATTTGGCCGAATTAGAGGCCAAGATCGCGTTTTTGGAGGTGTCCAACGACGAACTTGAGCAGGCTTTGTTGAGTCAGCATAAGCGGCTTGAGCGAACCGAAGTGATCGTCAGTGAACTTCGCAATAGGCTGAAGGAACAGGCGGCTCTTATTGAACATCTGGGGGATTCTGAGGACGAACCGCCACCGCCGCACTACTGAGCCGAAAATAAGATTAGATAACAAGAATTCAACGGATAATAACTATGTTTAAACGTGCATTTATCGCCATCGTGGCCGTTCTGGTCGTTGCCGGTCTATACCTCGCGAATTTGGTGAGCGATCCTGAACCTCCGCGTCATCAAGTTTTCCTCAACGGTGAGGTACTCACCATGGATCCAACAAACCGCATCGTTGAGGCTATTAGCGTTCGCGATGGGCGTATTGAGTCAGTGGGCACGAGTGAAGAGATTAGTGCGCTAGTAGACAATCAAACTGAGGTTGTCGATCTGGCGGGTAGAACGCTGATCCCTGGTTTTGTTGATGCACATGGGCACTTTCCGGGCTCAGGTCAGACAGCGTTTACTGTCGACCTAAATAGTCCGCCGATCGGCGATACCGAGTCGATTCCTGAATTACTCGAAAAACTCCGCCAATTTGGGGAAGAGAAGACCGATGGATGGCTGATTGGAAGCAACTACGATGACACGTTGCTCGCCGAAAAACGGCACCCCACTCGAGATGACCTAGATAGGGTTTCTGCAACCCGCCCGATTGCGGTTGTGCATGTTTCAGGTCACCTAATGGTGCTTAACTCGGCCGCGCTCGAGGAAATGCATATTGATGAAACCACTCCCGATCCGGAGGGGGGACACATCGTCCGCGATATGAACTCACCGGATAAGCGGCGACCAAACGGCGTGTTAGAGGAAACCGCGACGCATCACGCTCGAGAGAAAACACTCGACCTCTCCGCGAGCGATGTATGGCAGATGACGAAGCTCGCGTCCAATGAATACTTGGAGCATGGTGTGACTACCGCGTCCTCGGGGGGCATGCCTAAAGCGCTGGCTAGCTTGTTAGGCCCGATGTCCGAGTACAACCAAATACCGTTACGAGTCGCGCTGTTCCCTTGGTTTAATGAGGTGGGAGAGCAATTGATTAGCGGTGAGGTGACCCTGGATCAGTTCGAGGGTGGCCGTGTCGTGGTGCCTCGCGTGAAAATCATTGCAGATGGCAGTATTCAGGGCTTCACAGGGTATCTGAGCCAGCCTTACCACAGGCCCTACAAAGGGGATGAAGAATACCGAGGTTATCCTGCTGTCCTGCGGGACGCGCTTTTCGAGCAAGTCGAGGGGCTCTACAAGCAACGAGTTCAAGTCGCTATTCATGGAAACGGGGACGCCTCGATTGAGGACGCGCTCGATGCTATCGAAGCCGCGAGTAAGAAGTATCCATGGCCTGAGGCGAGACCTCTCATTATTCACGCGCAAATGACGCGTAAAGATCAAATCGCCCGCATGGCTGAACTGGGCGTCACACCTAGCTTTTTCTCAGCGCACACCTTTTTCTGGGGCGACCGGCACGCGGGTATTTTCATGGGGCCTGAGCGTGCGGCCAATATGAGCCCCGCTAAGTGGGCGCAAGATGCGGGCGTTCGCTTCTCATCACACATGGATACCCCGGTGACCCCCATGCGCCCCTTACAAGCGGTGTGGAGCCCTGTAGAGCGTAAAACAAAGACGGGCGTTGTCTTGGGCCCTGATCAACGAATCGACCGCATGTCTGCTCTGAGGGCGGTAACCATCGACGCAGCCTGGCAAGTTTTCATGGACGACGAGATTGGCTCGATCGAGCCTGGAAAAATTGCAGACCTGGTGGTGTTATCCGGTAGCCCCCTGACAGCCCCTGACATGCGGGAGCTCAAGGTGGATATGACTATCATCGATGGTGTAACGCATTACCAACGCTAGCTTATATCTCGAGTGGTGGATCGCCAGATACGCAATTCGTTAACTAACGTGTCTGGTACTTCCAGCGCTGCGAAGTGACCGCCCCGCTCAAAGCTGTTGTTGAAATACGTTAGCTGCTCGAACCTACCGCGCGCCCAACGTTCTGAGGTGCGCATGATTTCTTTGGGAAATACGCTAAGGCCGATGGGCCGAGATATGGCGGCCATATTAGTGCTGTTGAAGCTTTCCCAATATAGACGAGCGGACGAGGCGCCCGAGTTAGTCATCCAGTACATCATGACGGCGTCCAACAGTAGATCTTTGCTCAAGACATTCTCCGGATGACGAATGCCATTTCGCTGGCAATCCATCCAATACGCAAATTTCTCGACGATCCAGGCCATTTGCCCTGCGGGGGAGTCAGCGAGTCCGTAACCCAGTGTTTGAGGGCGGGTGCTCTGCTGCTTTGAGTAACCCGAGTCCCAATCAGTGTAGAACTGAAACGATTCAACGGCGTCGATCTCTTCAGGCAGAGGGTTGTCCATCGTTGACATATCCGGCGGTACCAGCGGGAGCGTGCAATGACCCGCAGTACACCGAGTCTCCTGTTGCATCAAAAGGGCTTGCGTTACGATAGACCCCCAGTCGCCACCGTGCGCGTGGTAGGTCTGATAGCCCAAGCGGGTCATCAGCGCTTCCCACATTTCAGCAATCTTAGGAACGCCTATGCCGGTCTCTCGAGGTTTATCCGAGAACCCAAACCCAGGTAATGCAGGCAGGACCACATGAAAGGCATCCTCCACTGAACCACCGTGTTTTGTGGGATTTGTTAGAGCCTCAATGACGTCTAGATATTCAAGTACTGACCCGGGCCAACCGTGTGTGATCAGTAGAGGTGTTGCGGAACTATGCGAACTGCGATGATGGATAAAATGAATGTTTAAACCGCTGATCTCGGTTTTAAAGTTGTCATATTGAGCCAGCCGACTGGGTACTCGAGAAGGGTCGTAGTCCGTCATCCAGTAATCGACGAGTTCCTGCTGGTAAGACAGCGGCACCCCCTGAGACCAGTCTTCCACGGTTTCGGGATTGGGGTAGCGTGTTTGTCGAAGTCTGCTCAATAAGTCGTCAATGACGGCGCCATCGAAACTGGGGGAAAACGGGTGAATCGCCTCTGAGTACATGGAATTGCGCTCGCCGGTAAAAGCCCTACGTTAAGCAACGAGTGATTTGCACTCAAGTCTCTTTTTTTTCTCGCAGGTAATTAGTTTGCAGCAAGCAATACGCAATAACTGAAAAAGCTATTTACTACCTGCACACCACCGGCGGTACAAGACTCAGGAAGATGTCTAGCGCTTTAGGGCAGACGCAAAGTCCGCCGCGATCTTGGCTTCGAGTCCCTCGCGCGACTCGGGTTTTTCGACGTTGTTACCCAGCAAATAGGTCGAGCGTGGTTCACGATCTAAAAATAGCTTTCCCGACGAGAGAGCAGCTTGTCTCGATTGTGCCATCCAGACAATGGTGTCTGCTCCCTCTTTATGCGACCTGAGTACAAGCCGCGTGATCTTACGAAACAGCGGCAGCGACTTTTGGACTCCGGGGGTATCGGACCAGCCTGGATGCATGGCATTTACCACAATGTTGTCGTTTTCCCAGCGATTTGCCCAAATTTCTGTCATTACACTCAGCGCGCGTTTGCATTGTGCGTAGGCACGCGCACCGCGGTATCCATCAGCAGACATATTCAGTCGCTTGAGGTTAAGGCGCTCTGCATACATACCTCCGGATACAACGTTGATTATCCGCGCCTTTTCACACGAACGGCCCTCAGTAATTTCATCCGAAGGACGTTGTGATGCTACCAGCAAAGGTCTTAACCCCTCAGTAAGTCGCCATGGAGAGAGAAGTAGTAGTGCATAGCTCTGCTCCAACCCTTCACTGGTATAACTGTGCTCGTTGAAAAGTGCGCCCGCATTGTTGATTAGCACATCGATTTTTCGGTTAGCGGTAATCAGACGACTGATGAGCGCCTCGGTATCCGACATCAAGCTCAAATCGGCCAGCTCAAAGCTAATATCCGATCTTCCTGTTTCAGCCATGATGGTTGCGGCAGTTTCATCCGCTTTCTTTTGGCTGCGCACGACAAGTGTGAGCTCAGCGCCGGCAGCCGCAAGGTCTATGGCGGCAGCCAAGCCAATGCCTGAGTTCGCCCCGGTCAACAAAATATGGCGTCCCTCCAGACGTTCCGGCATTGGGAGCCAGTCACGCTGTCCTGTGACGTAACCATGGCGAGTGAAGCATCGCAGAGCACGCCAGGTAACTTTATCTCCCTTGGTGTTCCGCGTACTCAATTTCGCTTCGGGCGCTGCGGTTTGCAATGCGCTTGATAAGGACTTCATGAGTTCGTCGGCGTGGTGGTTGAGGCTGTGCTCTGAGCGATTCAGTAAGGCACCGAACCCAAATTTTGGATAGACACTCATGTGATAACTGATGTTGGTGCTGTCGGCGCTTTCAGTTAACTCGATCGTGTCCTTGATGGTGAAGAATGGACTTCGTCCCTCCAAAACGATTTTCTGCGAGGGAGTAAGGTGAGTGATGACATAGGTCATCGGATAAGAGAACCAACCAGCACTCAGCTGCACCTTAAATGTGCTGCCCCGTCCCACAGGCCCACCACCGACCTTATGAGATGCCTTTACTTGTCTATCCCACTCAATCAACTTCCTAAGATCACTTAGATAGTGAAAGCAGTCGTGAGCGGAGCGGCTTACATTGATGTATCTCGAAATACTAATCATATGTGCGAATTACGAAGTAGGTTGAAATGAGTAGGTGAGTGGTGAGTAAGGTCTAAAAAATGGCTGGGTTCCGGGAACTTACGTTTCATAGGCTGTTGCAGTTTAGTGAAGCGTTGTAACGAAACCGACTCAGGGGAAATTTAACGACATGACAAAAGGGCGATTTGTTGGAGGCCTGTAGGCACTGCGAAACACGCCGAATGGTCTCGAATTATTGTTTTGCGACTACTAGGTTAGCTGGAGGGACTACTAGCGCGGTCTGTACTGCGCGATGAGTCCAAGGGGGGCAAGCTCAATCTTACTCATTCGTCGTGGTAGACCACTCTGAGCGGCTCGCCGAAGTCGTCGTACATAACCTGCTTACGTCGGCTGTGCTTTCGCTTGCGCACGGGCTGTGGTTTTCTCCGTAGCTGGGCCTCGCGTCGACGTCTGAGGGTCTCAATGACGTCAGTGACTGGCGTGCGTGTCTGTGGTTTGCCTGAGAATATGGGTGTTTTGATCGGTGAGATAGCCTCGTCAACGGCACTGGCACCGAGTGGTACCGATTCGATTTCACCACCACCGTTCAAGAACGACCGAGTTTGGCGTTCGAGTCGTCTACGAATCTCTTGTTTTGATGGTGGTTTCTTCAATTTCAGGCCCTCGTGACCATTATAGACTCTGATGAACCTGTTAAAAACCGGGGCTGGCTTGTGCTAACTACGATACTTGTTAGTATCGAGCGCCATCGTTTCTAATTTACGGGCGATAGTTAGCGGGTCTGGGGGAGTCATGCGAGCAATTAGGTCGGTATTGGTGTTTTTGATTATGGCGATAACCGTCATTCCGCTCGCCTCTGTTCTTGTGATCTCTTCTTTTCTCATGCCTTACCAGGTGACCTATTTCTGGATTGGCCGGCCCTGGCTCCAGCTCGCCATTGCCACCGTCAAATGGGTGGGTGGCGTCGACACCCAAATCACAGGATATGAAAATCTCCTTAACGCTGCCGATGCGGGACATCGCGTCATAATTTGCAGCAAACACCAGTCAACGATGGAGACGTTTTTCTTTCCGAGCGTGATGAGTCATCCGGTTGCCTACGTCTATAAAAAAGAGCTCAAGCTGGTTCCATTTTTCGGTTGGGCTATTGGGCGTCTTCACATGGTTCCGATTGATCGAAGCGCCAAAGGTGACGCTTGGCAGCGGGTTGCAACGATAGGTGCGCGCCTGATGGATGAGGGTAAATGGATCATTATGTTTCCAGAGGCCACCCGATCGAAACGCGGTGAGCAGAAGATATATAAGACAGGTGCTGCTCGGCTAGCGCTTGAGACCCATGCCGTTATCGTGCCTATTGCTGCAGCCACTGGCCGCTGCTGGCCGGCAAAGTCCTGGACGTTTATTCCCGGTCGGGCAGATTTTTCGATAGGACCAGCGA
>JAYOAN010000036.1:1745-12079 GCA_038104285.1 Halieaceae bacterium | reverse complement strand
GGCTTTGGGCTTTGGGCTTTGGGCTTTGGGCTTTGGGCTTCAATAGGCTTTTGAGGATCTACTTGCTTTACCAACCTTGCGCAGATCTATGCCAGCGTAAATCGTTTGAAAGCCTTGCTCTTTAAGCCTAATGCGTGAGAGCTCATCAGATCAGGCCTCTACTCCGCAGCCGTGGTAGCTCTTGAAGCGGGCATCTATCGACCACCAAATCCAGACCCCGCTCGATCGCTTCTCGCTCAGCATCTGCGTGCCGCACCGCGAGCTGTGTCCAGAGGGCTGGCGCCCCTACTTCGATAGACTCGGCCAAAACGTCCGGCAGTGCACTGCCATCACGAAAAACATCGACCATATCAATGGCGTGATCGATGTCTGACAGGGAGGCAACCACCGTTTGGCCTTGTAGCTGTTGGCCCGCCAGACCCGGATTCACGGGCGTGACTTTAAAACCCTCCGCCAATAGGAACTCTAGAACTTTATAGCTCGGTCGCTCGGGCTTATGACTCGCACCCACCAGCGCAATGGTTTTAACCTGCTTGAAAAGGGCCGCTAACGACTCGTCATTGTCGATGAGCAAGGGATTAACGCCAGTCGGGGGCGCGCTTTTCGAAAAAGGCTTTTACCCCACGCCGTGATTCATCCGATGTCATAGCCTCGACCATGACCTGATTCGCGTGTTCAAAGGCTTGGTGAAGTGGCATTTCTATCTGCGTGTAGAAGGCGGTTTTACCATCGCGAATGCTTTGGGGAGATCGTGTCGCGATGCGCTCGGCAAGCCTTCTTGTCTCTGCAACCACCTCATCTGCCGGAACATGGCGGTTGATAAGACCAAACCGCTCTGCGTCGCGCGCATCAAAAAACTCACCTGTAAGTGCCATTTCTAAGGCGTGCTTCCGAGAGAGATTACGTCCAATACCGACAAGTGGTGTCGTACAGAAAGCACCTAGGTTGACTCCCGGCGTGCAGAATTTTGAGTCGCTCGACGCCACCGCCATATCGCAGGCTGAAACGAGCTGACACCCCGCCGCCGTAGCCGTTCCCTGCACACAAGCGATTACCGCCTTAGGTCCATGAACAATGCGTTGCATCATCGTCGCGCAAGCCTCAAGAACCGAGAGGACTCTGGGTCGCCATTCGTCTTTGGTTTCGTCCTCGCCTCGCGCCATCTCACCTAAGTCATGACCTGCAGAGAAGACCGGGCCTTTCGCGGAAACAACAATGCACCCAACAGCATCGTCATCGTAGGCTTCATCGAGTACCGAGGTCATGGCGGCCAACATCTGGCTGGACAGCGGATTGCGCTGCTTTTCGTTGTTAAGCGTGAGCCAGAGAACACCGTTTTCTAATGATTTAAGAATTAGTTCAGTCGACATCGCATCCTCGACAAATCATCTATTTCGCATCGATTAAATCGAAAAACTACGCCACAGGCAAAAACAGCGTTCTCATTGCCATCGCTTTGCCGCAACTTTGTCACCACCCATGGTCAGCAACTGCACCATACGCCGCGCTAGTAGCGGGTAGCTGTCGGCCTGTCCTGTATCCTTTAGCCTATTGGCATAGGCCTGTAATTCCTCAAGATATCGATCGACTGCAGATCGATCGCCAAGATCAACTGCGTACTTGATGAGGTTGCCATAGGCGCGAAGGCTGAGCCCGATTTGTCCCGGATAATCACGCGGAATTGACTCAAGAAGTGCGACAGCCTCCTCGGTCTCGCCGACACGTAATTTTGCCGTTCCCAGCCAACCCAAGGTTTCTACCACTTGCTGCTCTCGCCCACGCGTGTAACTCAAAGAACGTTCAAGCACGGGGATAGCTTCTGCCCACCGACCGTCCTGGCTGAGCAAGGTAGCAAGATTCATCTGGCTTTCGCGGTTGTGCGGATAGACCTTGTTAAGTGTCGTCAAATGGTAGTACTGAGCCTGTTTATTCTTCAGATACTTAGCAAGAGCTGCCATTTCAAAATGTACCTTCCAATCGGCTGTTCCCTCGGTGAGCACCTTCTGTCTTCGACGGACGACGTCCTTCGGCTCACCGACTTGACCTTTAATCTTGGATAACTCCACGGCCATGTGAGCCAAATAGTCCTGATAATTACTTTGTCCCGGGAACGGTGGCTGCTCAGCCATACCTTGAAGATTTTGAATATTCTCGATGGTTTCGTGGTTGGGATAACCAACGCGTTCAGCGACTTGCTTACTATTTAGTACGCCCGTAGGTCTCTCGCCCTCAACGTGAGTGGCAATGGCTCGCGCAAAGACCCGAGCCAAAATGTCATTTCCAGCGAACGTATAATGCACGTGCTCTACGAGGGACTCCCAGCCGGGCGCTAAGGGAGCGCTCGCATGATCAAATGCGGCAGCACTATCCACAAAACTAATCGCGGAATCAGGATAGTCTTTGGCCACTGCCTCGATACGCGCGTTGATATGGGTATCGGCTCTGAACCTCAGCGCATCAAGGTCTAACGCACGTTCGAAGTGCCGCCTCGCATCGATATGGTTGCCTTGCCGCTCAAGGCTTGTGGCAAGCTGAAAGTGACTGTCGGCATGACCGGGATCGAGTGCTATGACTTCTCGCCATCCTGTTGCGGCCGCTTCCCACTTTTGATTTCGGGATTGTGCCGTCGCACGCTCTCTAAGCACCGAAACTTGCTCACGTTGCTCGGCCGCCAGTGACTCATTCTCTATCGATAAAAACGGTGCCGAGTGGCGGAGGTTAACGGGCACGGTCGAGAGAATGACGTGCATACCCTTGTCAGATAAAACGTCAATGATATCTCTTAGGTTGGCATCAAAGTGCTCGTAGACGTCATCCATGCGAGGGTCACTCTCAGCCACCCCATTTTCCACGAACATTTGCATGCCTTGCCACTCTAGATCGGCCTTGGCGTCGGTGGCTTGCACCTCTTGGAATGCATTATCGAGCCACTGCCACAAGCGTGTTCTTTTCAGCGCCTGAAGCGTTCTAATAGCAGTAAGACTTGAAAGAAAATTTTGATTAAACGTGCCAGGTCCGTAAGGTCCCACCACCTCATTGTTGCCCATCAAAATGACGGCAAAATCCGCAGAGTCAGCCGGCAAAGTTTCCGCAACCTGATGCACGACGTGAGAGTTTACCGATGTCATGGCGGTGTTAATCACCTCAACATCGTTATCCGGAAATAAAGCATTAAGCTGCGCCGCGAGAAGTCGATCGACCCCATGATTTTTGTGCGGAAACCCCATGGCGGCGGATCCGCCCAAAACGAATACGCGCAAACGATCGTCGCTAGGCTTTTTGATGAATGTGTTTTGAAGGGGCCCTACGTTTAAAGAGGGCGGATAAAACTGATCCGCGAAATTAATGTTCTCTTGAAAATAAACCTCATCGTTGATCTCGATCTCGTTAAAGTAATCGAAATGAGTGCCAACCCCCGCCAAACGCAGAATGCCCTCAAGCAGGACAAAAAATAGCAGCGGGATAACGACAACCGTTATTGTGGTAAAAAGAGTGTTCTTAATTTGTGACACGCGATGCAACTCCCAAAGTGTTGCTGAAACATTGGCAAAGATAACCAGCTTTCTCGAAGGCGCTTGACAGTAAAGGTAATGGGAACGTCAATCAACATTCTGGGCCTCTCTGCCTTTTATCATGACAGTGCTGCCGTGATCCTCGTTGACGGCGAGATTGTCGCTGCAGCGCAGGAAGAACGCTTCACCCGCAAGAAACACGATGCGGCTTTTCCCGCTAACGCAATCGAATATTGTCTCGATGAAGCGGGTCTGACGCTTTCGGATATCGATTACATTACGTTCTACGATAAGCCGTTGGTTAAATTCGAGCGGCTGTTAGAGACTTATCTTGGATACGCACCGCGTGGATTTCGGTCCTTTGTCATGGCCATTCCGGTCTGGCTGAAAGAAAAGTTATTCCTCAAGGTGACCCTCAAGCGGGAACTTGCCGCATTGTCTGGCCTCGCAACCGATTCTCTTCCACAGCTGCTTTTCCACGAGCACCATGGCGCGCACGCGGCATCAGCATTCTTCGCCAGTCCCTACAGTAAGGCGGCGGTCCTATGCCTCGATGGGGTTGGTGAATGGGCAACAAGCTCGGTGTGGTTGGGTGACGGGAATACTCTGACCCCACAATGGGAAATCAGATTCCCGCATTCATTAGGTCTGCTGTATTCAGCGTTTACTTATTACACAGGTTTCAAAGTCAACTCTGGCGAATACAAGTTGATGGGACTCGCGCCCTACGGGGAGCCAACGTATGTCGATCTCATCAAAAAGCACCTGATCGACATTAAGTCCGATGGCACATTTCGCCTGGACATGCGCTACTTCAACTATGCGACCGGTCTTACAATGACCAACTCGCGCTTCGATCGACTTTTTGGCGGCCCTCCGCGCCAACCTGAATCGGAGCTGACGCAGCGCGAGATGGATATCGCGGCGTCGATCCAAGTCGTTACTGAAGAGATTGTCCTAAAAATAGCCAAGACGATTCACAGCGAATTGGATGTCGATTACCTCTGCCTCGCAGGTGGAGTTGCCTTAAATTGCGTCGCCAACGGACGGCTCGACGACGAAGGTCCGTTCAAAGCAACCTGGATCCAACCTGCGGCAGGTGATGCGGGCGGCGCACTCGGAGCCGCATTGGCTACGTGGCATGAATATCTTGAAAAGCCACGAACCTGTAAGCCCACTGCTGATCTCATGCGAGGCAGCTATCTAGGACCAAAGGCCAAGCAATCTGAGATCGAGTCTTTTCTTGAGTCGATAGAGGCGCCTTTCCATAAGCTCGATGACGCAGATCTCGTGAGCACCGTGGCGGATCTTTTAACGAATGAAAACGTGGTTGGCTGGTTCAATGGGCGAATGGAGTTTGGCCCGAGAGCACTGGGTGCCCGATCGATCATAGGCGATGCGCGGTCGCCGAAAATGCAATCGGTGATGAACCTGAAGATCAAATATCGCGAGTCATTCAGACCCTTCGCGCCGGCCATCAAAGCCGAGTCAGTCGCTAAATGGTTTGGCCGAGAGCAAGAGAGTCCCTACATGCTCAAAGTGGCTAAGGTGAATGATGAGCACAGGATTCCTCTTTCAGAGGACGAGGCAGCGCTTTTTGGCATCGAAAAGCTAAACGTACCTCGCTCCTCGATACCGGCCGTTACGCACGTAGATTACTCGGCACGCATACAGACGGTTCATAAAGAGACCAACCCTCGATTCCACGCTTTGTTATCGGCATTTGAGGAACGCACCGACTGTCCGGTACTCATCAACACCTCGTTCAATGTTCGCGGTGAGCCGATCGTGTGCACAGCAGAAGATGCTTACCGTTGTTTCATGCGCACTGAAATGGACGTGTTAGTGTTGGAGAACGCACTACTTTTTAAGCATGAGCAATCTACTTGGGAAAATGACGACGGGTGGCAAGATGAGTTTCAATTGGATTGAGACCACAATGGGCGAAGTGGGTGAAACTCGAACACTCAGGCAGATGAGCAGCGCCTAAAAAGTGTGAGGCGAATGGCCTGAGCGAATGGCCTTAGAAAGAGGCCTGCAAGTGTGGCGATGCCGTAAGACCTTGAAATGACAGACATACGTGATGAATGAAAAAGACACTGAAAAAGTCAACTCGACAGAGCTTCGCCAGTTTGGTTTGTTGTTCAGCCTTATTCTCGTAGCGCTGTTCGGCGTTACATTGCCTTGGCTTTTTGATGCGCGTTGGCCGGTTTGGCCCTGGTCAGTCGGGGGTGTAATGACGACTGTCGCCATAATTTGGCCCCAAGGTCTTGCGCCTATTTATCGTATTTGGATGCGATTTGGGCTCCTTGCAGGCTTCGTTAATACCCGAATAATCATGTTCCTGCTCTATTATGGTGTTTTCGCACCGGTGGCCTTGCTCATGCGGTTGGCGGGTCGAGATGCCCTAACGCGACGAACGCACGACGAAAATATGAATAGCTACCGCGTGACCAGCACGAGGCGACCAAAAGACCATTTTGAGAGACCCTATTAATGCTTGACCTATTAAAAGACCTATGGGGATTCATGCTAGAGCGTAAAAAGCTCTGGATGGCTCCGATCATCGGCATCATGTTACTGCTCGGTGTCTTGGTTGTTATGACGCAGGGCTCGGCTCTGGCGCCCTTTATCTACACCATTTTCTAGTCATGATCCGCGACGCAACAACAGCTGACTGGCCTAACATCTGGCCAATCTTCAACGAAATTACAAAGGCTGGGGACACCTACGCCTACCCGGTAGACACCGATATCGCGACTGCCGAGCTTGTGTGGATGAAAAAGCCCGATCGCACTCTCGTTTTCGAGGAAAATGGGGAAATTCTTGGAACCTACTACCTAAAGACCAATTACGATGGGCCCGGTCAGCATGTCTGTAATTGCGGCTACATGGTCTCAGGTGAGGCGAGAGGCCAGGGCCTCGCCCGGCGAATGTGCGAGCACTCCCAAATCATTGCTCGTGAAATGGGTTACCACGCCATGCAGTTCAACTTTGTCGCTTCGAGCAATGAAGTCGCGGTATCGCTTTGGCAAAAATTAGGTTTCGAGATTGTTGGCAGATTACCCAAAGCGTTTAACCATCCATCACAAGGGTTTGTTGACGCCTATGTCATGTATAAGTGGCTAACTGACTGATCCTATTAGTTGACCTAACTTGTGCGCATCGGTGGGTATTCATCTCTGGCTGGGTTAGTTAGTTGAGATCGCATTGAGAAAAAACGGAACTGAAGACTTTATAAATGGGTAGAGTCGATCAAAAGTCACGCGATGTTGTTGGGGACTAGCCATGAGGACCGGGTTATCCCTCAAGGTCTTGCGAGCGATGTGCACTTGGACGGTAAAAACGTAATTCTTGCCTCAAAGCATTGGCGCAGCGAAGCTGTATTAGGCTGTGTCGCTCAAGACATTTGTGAATAAGCACAAGAATCGATAACAAAGGTTTGACTATGAGTGATCCGTACTTATTTTCTGTTAGCAACAACGTCGCCACGTTTAGCGTCAACGACGCGCCCTTCAATCTCATGCCGGTTGACTACATCGATCGTCTTGAAGAACAACTTCCCGACGTACTTGCGGACAACAGTGTTCGCGCGATGGTCTTTACCGCCGAGGGCTTGGCTCACTTTTCAGCAGGTATGAATCTCAAGCAGTTGCCCGAGGGAATTAAGCGCGCGGGAAGTCCAGAAGCGTTCTTTGCCCAGCGTCATCGCGTTCTAGACATGATCGAGCAAGGTGGTACGCCTGCGATTGCGACCTTTTTTGGCTTCTGCCTGGGCGCGGGTCTCGAGCTACCCCTCGCCTGTCATTTCAGACTCGCCGCCAGCGAGGGCGCCAAGATTGGCCTGCCTGAGATGGACCTCGGCAGCGTTCCGGCCTGGGGAGGCTCTGCCAGACTGCCACGCGTTGTGGGTCAGCAACACGCGCTCGATATGATTCTTCGAGCAAGAAAGATCGATGGCCATGAAGCCTTGCGAATGGGTTTGGTCACCGAGGTTGTGCCGTTGGACGAGCTCAAAGCGCGCGCACAAGCGCTGGGCGAGGAACTTGCAGCGCAGCCACGGCTCGCGATGAAAGGTGTGCTCGATACGGTAGTGGGTTATCACACGAAAACCTTGGCCGAATCGATCGAGGACGAAAAACGGGCAGTAGCAGCCACCTTGGGTACACCTGACTCGCAAGAGGGTATGATGGCCTTCCTTGAGAAACGAAAACCCGTCTTCAACAGAGCTTGATCTAGGACTTCCAGCGAGGCGCCCGGTCAAGAGACAAAGAGCGACAAAACGAGTACTCAACAGCCACGATGACCACCGAGACAACCGAGACAACCGAGACAACCGAGACAGGCGAGACAAACGCCGCACCTGATACATCGCTCCTGAGCAGACGCCGGCTCCTACGTGCTATGGGTGTGTCTACAGCAGGCGTTGCAGCCGCGGGCGCTATCGCAGCAAGTCGAGAAAAAATCAGCGAGGCGGGGGATACAGCTAAAGAAGAACTTGCCGAGCTTAAGAAGCAATTCGATGCGCTCGACAAGCGGTCAAAGCTGATCTTGCGCCTGGTACTAGTGCTCAGCGGTCTCGATCTTTTCCTCGCGATCTAAACGTAACAGGGTGACCACAAACGAGGTTCGTGAGAACGCCCTCCTCTGTGACTCTCCGACCCGTCGTTATTTTTAGAACACCGTCATTGCAATCAGCCGTGGTTTAGCGCTGTAGCGCGGAGCTCCTGCTGAAATAGAGACCGCTACTCGGAGTACATCAAGTGCTTTGCGTGGAACCTCAGATGGTCTTCCATGAAAGTAGCTATAAAGAAATAGCTATGGTCATATCCCTGGTGCTCTCTGTAGGTGAGTGGAAATCCGGTCGCTTCGCAAGCGACTTGAAGGAGCTCTGGCTTCAACTGCTCAGCGAGAAATTGATCAGCACTTCCCTGATCGACCAAAAGTGGTATGTGTTGTGCACCTGCGCGAATGAGCTCACAACTATCATGTGCCTTCCACAGTTCCTCGTTTTCACCCAAGTAGGCGGAGAACGCTTTACAGCCCCAAGGACAGCTTGTGGGAGCACATATGGGTGAGAAAGCACTTACAGATCTGTAACGACCGGGATATTTAAGGGCCAGACTCATCGCGCCGTGACCGCCCA
Source organism: Halieaceae bacterium (assembly GCA_038104285.1). Taxonomy (GTDB): domain Bacteria; phylum Pseudomonadota; class Gammaproteobacteria; order Pseudomonadales; family Halieaceae; genus Luminiphilus. Next base: position 3,421 of record JAYOAN010000036.1, on the reverse strand, counting down.
TCGAGTGCCCACTGATGCTGAGACGTTCGAGATCCAGACCATCGATGGTCCCAAGCCATGAAGGCAACTCATGAACAACAAACTCTTCCATGCGGTAATGCTTTGACCATGGCGCCTGCGTGGCATTCAGGTAAAAACCCGCTCCGTGGCCCAAGTCATAAGCACCCTCAGGGTCATCAGGAACACCATCGCCTCTGGGGCTTGTGTCAGGAAATACTATTGCGATACCCAACTCACTGGCGACGCGCTGGGCACCCGCTTTGGTCACAGCATTTTCATCGGTACACGTAAGTCCTGACAAGTAGATAACCACAGGGACTGGATTCGATGCAGCATGCTCAGGCATAAATATCGAAAAGACGGTGTTACCCGCGAGCTCGGTTGATGGTGATTGATAGCGCCGTTGCTCTCCACCAAAACAGTGAACGGAGGATAAGAGCTCGAGGGTCATCAGAATGTGACCACAGAGCGAATACTTTTACCCTCATGCATAAGATCGAAGGCATCGTTAATCTGATTGAGCGGCATGGTGTGGGTGATCATCTCATCGATATTGATCTTGCCTTCCATGTACCAATCAACAATTTTGGGTACGTCCGTGCGGCCACGCGCACCACCGAATGCAGACCCGCGCCATGAACGTCCGGTAACTAATTGGAACGGACGCGTAGAGATTTCCTGTCCGGCGCCGGCGACGCCGATAATGCAACTCTGGCCCCACCCCTTGTGACAGCACTCGAGCGCCTGACGCATCACGTTAACGTTACCGATACATTCGAAGCTGTAGTCAACACCACCACCCGTCATTTGGATTAGGTGATCGACCACGTTCTCAACCTCACTCGGGTTAACAAAGTCGGTCATACCAAACTTACGCGCCAAGTCGGCCTTCGCGGGGTTCAAATCAACACCAATAATTCTCGTGGCGCCCACCATACGGGCACCTTGAATCACATTGAGTCCAATTCCACCCAAACCAAAGACAGCAACAGTCGAACCCGCTTCAACTTTCATCGTGAAAGCGACCGCGCCAATGCCTGTTGTCACACCGCAGCCGATGTAACAGATCTTATCGAAAGGAGCGTCCTCTCTCACCTTCGCGACCGCAATTTCAGGTAACACGGTGTAATTAGAAAATGTCGAGCATCCCATGTAGTGAAGAATAGGCTCACCGTCGAGGGTGAAGCGACTGGAGTGATCCGGCATGAGGCCTTGTCCTTGGGTCTCGCGAATCGCCTGACAGAGGTTCGTCTTGGGATGCAGACAGAAGTTGCACTCTCGGCACTCAGGTGTGTAGAGCGGTATGACATGGTCACCGGCTTTAACTGACGTAACTCCCTCACCTACGTCAACAACAACACCTGCGCCTTCATGACCCAAAATAGCAGGGAAGGCACCCTCTGGATCGTCACCCGATAGCGTAAACGCGTCGGTATGACAGACACCTGTTGCCTTTATTTCTACCATGACCTCGCCGGCGCGAGGCCCTGCGACATCAACCTCCGCAATTTCCAACGGTGCACCCGCTTTAAAGGCAATTGCTGCTTTACTTTTCATACTTTGACCTTCTTATTTTTAAGCATATACAGTCGGTAATCGTACCCCATAGAGTGGCGCTCTGCGACGACGACAGACCTATGTAGACCGACCAAGCGCCATCAGAGCTGACTTGGCAA
>JAYOAN010000036.1:0-1645 GCA_038104285.1 Halieaceae bacterium | reverse complement strand
AGCTCGGTACCACGCGAGCCATCGAGCAGGTAAATCTCATACCCTAGCTCGCCGCTCCAACCTGTCCGTGTCAGCACCACGGGGATACCGTTGAGCTCCAAGAAATGGCAGTGGTAGTAGCCCATTGTGACTGCAATCTCACCAAACAGCTTCTTGCCGACGTGGGGCGATAAGGGTCCTTGTAATTGAAGCGGCGAGACATCGGGCTCGGTAACGCTGACGTCTAGACCACGCCCTAAAGCGAGACCCTGCGCCCATAAAATGACATCGCCGTCGCCCGGAGATAACCAATATTTGTTGTCCTCAACGCGCAGCAGAACCGCGTCGTTGATAATCCCACCATTGTGGTCCGTGAAGACCACATAGCGCCCCCGACCGACAGGCAGTGTCGACATCTCGCGGGGTGTTAGTAACTGAACCAACTCCAGCGCGTCGGGGCCTGTGATTTCAATCTGTCGCTGAGCGGCGTGATCTGCGAGTACAACGCCTTCCACCATGCCCCAGTACTCAGCGAGTGGATCGCCAAAATGTACGGGCAAGTACATGTGATTATAGATGGTGAAAGACTTCACTCCAGCAGCAACTGTGGCGTCGAAGAAGGCAGATTGGCGTACGCGAGGGCCCACGGCCATCGCGAAAGGAGGTAGCTGAGACATGGCGTGCTCCGGTGGTGCGCTTATTTAATGCGCTGTAATTGTTCTTGAGACCACTGAACAGTGTTATCGATCTGGTTAAACGTGAACATGTAGAGTCCTTCGATGGCCATACGTTCATCGTTCATTGCTGGTTTCAACTCTTTGAGAAGCGAGTCCGGCTTATAAGTGGGGCTTCGCAAAAACATGCCAATGAGACCCTTTTGCTTCTTGGCGTACTTTGCCGACTGGCCTACACCAATACGCAAAGAGGTCTTGAATAAACGCATGCGGTCCATGACACCCGGTAGGCCAATCCATACAGGCGTCGTAATACCCCGATCCCGCATCTCACAGAGCCACTTTACGAGCACAGGCATGTCAAAACACATCTGAGTCACCATGTGGGTTGCGATGCCCTGTTTGGCGGCGAGCGCCTCGAATAACAGATCGTCCGAAATGGCCGGGTGGCCTTCCGGATAAGAAGCGACGCCAATCCGTGTAAATGGGTGGTCCATCTCGGCCAGATCCTGCAGCACAGCGGCAGAGCTGTCGTACTCACCCATAGGCTCATCGAGGTCACCACCCGGTACAAAGATCGACGTGATGTTGCTGTCAGTGAGTTGCGAGACAATGTCTTTTAGGTGCTGTTTGTTCTTTACCTGACGCGCAGCGAGGTGTGGCGTCAGTGAAAAACCACGGTCTGAGAGCTTGGCGACGGTGTCCAAAGTGACCTGCAAGCCTTGCTTAGGAGAGCAGGTAATACCGACACGATCACCGGCCTTTAGGACATCCAATTTTTCTTCGAAGCCCTTCATCGGAATGACCTCGAAATACAGCGATTCAAGTAACTGTTTTACCGCACTCATAACCCGCTCCTTTCACAGAATGCGCGACGGTAGCGATGTTTATTTACGAACGCAATAGGTGGAAATACCACCCCCCTCTTCGGGGTTAGGTGCCTCTAATTAGAAGGCGGACAAGCGTTCGTCAGTGTCCGAAATTTCGTAGTT
>JAYOAN010000206.1:0-2353 GCA_038104285.1 Halieaceae bacterium | reverse complement strand
GGAAAGATCGATGATGCGGTCGGTCTGTTCAAGCGCGCTATTGATCTTGAGCCCAATAGCGCGCAGTGCCACTGGGGACTTGCCAATTCAGAGAAAGCCAGAAGTCGAGAGCATATCGATCAAATGCAGGGCTTGATCGAGACCGGACGTCAATCCAAACGATCACAAGGCTTCCTGCATTACGCAATCGGCAAAGAGAGTGAAGACTTGGGCGATTGGCCAACGGCATTTTCAGCGTTTAGTCAGGGCGCAAAAGCGCGGCGAGAAACCGTTGAGTTTAATGAAGCCGATGAGATTGCCATGTTCGACGCTATAAAGGCCACTTACACGGCAGACTGGCTGGCAGCGCGTCCGCCCGGTATGGAAGATCCTTCACCCATATTTGTGCTGGGCCAGCCGCGAACAGGTACCACGCTCATCGAGCGAGTCATTACGAGCCATTCCAAAGTACTCTCAGCGGGTGAGCTGCAGCAGTTTGGCCTCGCCGTCCGTCGGGCTTCAAGACACAACGATCCTAAGCGCTTCTCTAGGGATCTGTTCCTGGCCGCAGCAGAGGTCGACCCCGCTGAAATCGGTCAAATGTATCTCCGCTCTACCGCTAAGCAACGTGCGAAGAAGCCCTTTTTCGTCGACAAATTGCCAGTCAATTATCTCAATGTACCACTCATTCTAGCCGCACTGCCAAACGCCAAAATTGTGCACCTTGTAAGAGGGCCAATGGACGCCTGCTTTGCGAGTTTCAAGCAACTTTTTGCGGATGCATATCTGCATTCCTACGACCAGGGCGAGATGGCAAGACACCACGGGCGTTATCGCGACCTAATGGCACATTTTCATGCGGAGTTCCCAGGCAGAATCATCGATGTGAGCTACGAGGAAGCGGCGCGAGATCTGGAACCCAACGCCCGCAGGTTGATTGCCGCATTGGGACTCGAATGGGAAGACGCCTGTCTGCACTTCCACGAGAGTCGTTCAGGAGTAGCGACGGCAAGCTCGGTGCAGGTCAGAGAACCCGCACACACGCGCTCTATTGGACGCTGGCGTCGCTACGAAACCGAGCTTGCACCCATGGTTGCGGAGCTAAACCGGCTGGGGGTTCCCTTAGATTAGGGCCGGAGTATACTAATGGGTGACGTAATTAAAGCGCCGACGTCTAGGCCACACCATAGACGATAAAACACAGACAAAAAATCGAGCGATTTCCCTGTTTTCATCGCTCAGCGCCAGCCGAGGAAACCACTATGTCAAAAGTTTTTGGCACAAAACCCAACACAAAGCTCGTACTGCCACTAGCGGTATCAGCAGCGCTTATCAGCACAGGACCCGCAGTCGCACAAACACTGGAAGAAGTGATTGTTGTGGCCACCAAACGCGAACAGGGGGTTATGGATGTACCTCTGGCTATCACCGCGTTGTCAGGTGACTTCATCGAAGATACCAACCTCAATGATGTGAAGGACCTTATTTCTTACACACCAGGTGTTAGCGGCAACTCTCAGGACTCCTATATCGATGCGGTGAGCATTCGCGGCGTGCGGACACAGGACTTCGGCGTGGGTGGCGACCCGTCATCGGCATTTTTCAAAAACGATCTCTACGAGGGACGAAACGGTTCAGCGGTAACGAGCCTGTTCGACGTTGAGCGTGCAGAGATATTGCGCGGCCCTCAAGGCTTCCTGTTCGGCCGTAACTCAATCGGCGGTGCTTTCAGTGTGCACACGCGCAAAGCTGAAATCGGCTCGAACGATGCCTTTATAGATGTCGACTTCGGACAACGCGAGCACGCGGTATTCGAAGGTGCGGTGAACATCCCGATTAACGATAGTTTTGCGATGCGTTTGGCGGGCTACAGCTCGCACGAGGAAGGTTTCGCCAAAAACGTATTCTCGGGTCGAGACGTTATCGATCACAGCAAGAAAGCTGTTCGTTGGTCTACTCACTTCGAGTCGGACGCACTCTCTATCGACACAGTCGTTGATTGGGAAGATCGCAAGCAATCTGGCTCGATGTACCGCGCCATCGATAGCGGTGATATCTGGGAAGCGTTTGACGGCTACATCGTTGACGACACAACCATCAATGGGAATGCACAGCAAATCGACTCAGACATCGAAGCGGGCGATGCCGATGTTGGTGATCTGCTGACGATCGGTGTCTTCATTGACTACGATTTGGGCTTTGCAACACTGACCTCGAACACGGGTTACAAAGACCACGACTACTACTATTCAGAGGATTACGACGGCACGTCGCTGAATATTAATAACTTCCAGTTCGAGCAATCAGGCCAGTACTTCCAGCAGGAATTGCGTCTCACGAGTAATGATGATGGCCCATTAAGCTGGTACACCGG
>JAYOAN010000205.1:0-2360 GCA_038104285.1 Halieaceae bacterium | reverse complement strand
GTTCGAAAAGGCACTTCGCCCGCTATTGCACTCGACCGTCTGGGTGTGTGGCGAAGCCGTATTAACCTCATGCAGTCTGCGCTCGCCAGACACAACCGCGAGTCGCTGGAAGCTTGCTTGTCACTTAACTTCGCAGCCGATGGTAGCGCTAAAGGCTACATGCCGGGCAATTGCTGGGACTACCTCGAATCGCTAGTTGTAACGCTGGCCACGGGCGCCCCTTCCGCCATATCGCGACGCCGCGCGTAGATCCCTGCGAGCCCCAGTACACCCGCAATTGCGGCAATAGCAAACGCCACGACAAAACCCAGCCATTCAGCGATAGCGCCGTGCGCCGCTGCGCCTAGGGCGGGCGCTGCCATCATGGTCATCGACCACAAGCTCATCACTCGGCCGTGATACTGCGGGTCTATGATTAATTGCGCGAGAGTCTGACAAGCAGTTCCCGCGAGTGTCGTCGATAAACTCAACAACCCCACCAAAACGAATAAAGAGGGCAATTGACCTATCCAAACAAGATTGGACAGCAAGCAGGCTGCAAAAAACATCGCAGCGACGCTCATATTAAAAAGGTAGCCTACGTCTGCTTTCAGGCGACTCATAATCAAACCACCCATAACCGCACCACTACCCGCGGCAGCCGTCAGCCACGCAAGCTCCGTAGGACCACCAGCAATTAAGCGGCCCGAGACCGCAGGCAACAGCTCAATAAAACTGCGACCTAGGAACCCGTTGACCGAGGTTAGCGCAAGAATAGTGACGAGTGGCGCCATGCTAACGACGTAGCGAAGTCCATCAATAAAATCGCTGTTTACACTGCCGTGCGCCCGCTTGTGACGCGTGCCAACGCCCCCCAATGAACTGAGAATCAAGCCTGCCGTCGCGAATATAAAAACAGGAATCGTCCATGCCCAAGCTGCACCTGCGCGGGCAATAACCGCCGCACAAATTGCGGGACCCAAAATACGGGCAATGTTAAAAGACATCGCTGTCAGCCCGACTGCACTCGGAAGCGCCTCGCGCGGCACCAGCATAGGCACCAATGCCAAACGCATAGGACTGTGCATCGCCGATACAGAGCCCAATGCCGTCGCCAGGATTAACAACACAGCCACATTCAGAATGCCGAGATAGGTGGCCAACGCACCGCACAGGGCGATCGCACCATGAATGAGCATCGACCACATCAAGCCATGTCTCGGATTAACGCGATCCGACTGAACACCAAAATAAGGCGACAAGATAAGTGCCGGTGCGAGCATCAGCGCACTCACAATGCCCACCCATAAGGCGGATTGCGTCAACGCCCACGCATTCCAACCCAGCAAAAATCGCAGCATCCAGCTACCCAAGCCTGAGCACCAGCTGGCCGGGTAATAACGCCGAAAGCGCGACTCATTTAGCGCGGAATGTTTCACCTGTCGCTTTTCACGACACACAAATAGCGCCTCTCTTGCTTTTCAATGGCAATGGAACTACTGTTTATTTATACAGTATTTTTACTGGTGCTTTTTCGGGCAGCACCCTATCAACTTTGCGGAGCGCATCATGAACTACTCCATCGAACAGATCATTAATCGTCCTGATACCTGGCAAGGTGTCGATAACCACACAAACTCTCGCGTTATCTTAACCACCAAGTCAGCCAATACAGATTGGCACAATCGACAGAGTGTACCAACGGGTTTCACTTCTCTCGACGAAGAATTACAGCTCGGCGGCTGGCCAAAGCATGGTGCCGTCGAAGTGCTGAGCGATCACGATGGCGCTGAATGTATGGGACTGTTTCTACCAACCATGCAGCGACTCTCCAGTGAAAAGCGCTGGCAAGCATTTATCAATTCACCGCACACACCGTATGCACCACTACTGCGCGCTCACAATATTCCCTCAGAACAAATACTGATGGTTCACCCCAAGCATCGGGATGAAACCTTGTGGGCGGCAGAGCAAGCTGTCCGCAGTACTACCTGCAGTACTGTCTTTGTGTGGTTAGGGAGCACTCACTATCGTTACGCCGAGATACGCAAGCTGCAACTTGCGGCGGCGAGTACCGATACGCTGCTTTTCCTTTTTAGATCGAGCGACGCACTGAAAGATGCCACACCTGTTTCTCTCAGACTGCATATCAACGCTTACCGTGAAGTCACCGTCGTTAAACAGCGCGGCGGCAAACGAGAAGTTGAAATACGGCTACCTGAAAGCCACCTGTTAAAAGTGCAGACAACGCAACCACACAGCAAAGCCGTTGCTACGAAGACCGGTACTTTCCTAACACCTGTCGCCTAATTCACTCCGAGTACTCGCTTCCCCTTCCCCGGGCTCGGCTCCCCTCCGAGCTTCCGGGGCACCCTAGCTCT
>JAYOAN010000204.1:0-2381 GCA_038104285.1 Halieaceae bacterium | reverse complement strand
CAGGTTCGAAGCCTGGTGCTCTATCCAGCTGAGCTACGGGCGGAGCGGCTGTCACCATCGACAGGCGGCGCAGTCTATCACGACCTGCGCGAACTGCCAGTAGCGCAATGCACTTTAGTTAGTGGTACACTCGCGCCGCCTCGGGGGAGGGTCAACTATGAATGCCAACCGCAGCTACGTGTCAGCAACGCTTACCGCAGATCAAAACAAAGCGGCGATCGAAGCGCACCTGCACGAAATCTTGGAACGCTCACTCACTCCTATGGAACCCGGTCAAGCCAAGGTCTACATGGAACACACGGCGGTTCGCATGGCGGAGGAAGCAGGTGCGGGCGTGACAACCTTCCAGATGGTCGAGATTAAGCACGCCAGCACAGCTTACATGATTCGCCTAGCAGTGCTCACGAACGGCAGTGCCATTGGGCTTGATCTGATGGATATGGAAAACGGTCAATTCTTTATCCCAGAAGTTTGTCCGGTTATCCCGCTTGAGACGCCAACTGTAAATTGAGCACCTCAAAACCCGGATTTAATAGCCGCGAAACTTTAACTTTCGTTACCATCACAGGGCTGCTGGCCCTGATTCCCATATCGACCGATTTATATCTACCGGCCATAACCGCAATGTCTGGTGAACTCGACGCTACGGTGTCAGAAGGTCAATTAACGCTGTCGATTTTCATGATCGGCGTAGCGATCGGACAGCTTTTCTTTGGTCCCCTGTCCGATACCTTTGGCCGACTCCCTGTCGTACGCGCAGGCTGCTTTGCTTTCATCGCATTTTCGTTTTTGAATTCGCTCGCATGGAGTGTTGAATCGATGTGGATTGGTCGCATTTTTCAGGGCGCGACTGCGGCGAGTGGTGCTGTAATCGCTCGCGCCATGATACGAGATGTCTACGAGGGTGACCGAGCGGCACAAATCATGGCCTTAACCAGCGCCTCGATGGCCTCTGTTCCACTGTTTGCGCCCACCTTGGGGGCTCTCATTACTGTCGAGCTAGGTTGGCGATTTACCTTCATTGCCCAGGCGATTTTTGCAGCAGCCGTACTGCTGGGTCTGGCCTATTTTCAAGAGACGGTAAAGAGGACTAAAGCCGAACCGCATCAACAGCTCAGACTAAGTGATGTGTTTTTGTCGTTTAGGCAATGCCTCACAAACCCCTTATTTGTCGGCTATCAGTTAAGCGGCACCTTCTCGTTCTGTGGCGTCTTCGTTTACATCTCAACCGTCGCTTTTTTTCTTCGCGACGTGTTCGACGTGTCAACGGAGTTCTTTGGTGTGATCTTCGCCATGACAGCCGCTGGCTTCATTGTCGGCAGCCTCTCGAGTTCCCGTTTGGTGCTGAAATGGGGGGCGGATCGGACCCTGCGGCGAGGCGCTTTCATCTGTGCTGTCTCCACGACTGCTGCACTGCTGACATTGGTCAATCCCGAAGCGACTAAAGCATTACTAGCGTTAATCTCAATCCTATTCTTCTTCGGTGTCGGGCTGATTGCCCCCAATGCCTCTATGGGCGCGGTTTCGCTCTATCCCCACAAAGCGGGAGCGGCTTCCGCGGTCTACGGAAGTGTTCATTCCGTGGCGTCCGCAATCGTTGGCGCTATTGCGGGAGCAACCTACTCGGGACGAATGCTCGAACCGATCTCAATCATGTTCATTTGCTCGCTGGGCGCGTTAATCGGCATCGCCATCACACGTCACCACAGAACTAGGCTCATCTGAACCGATAAATTAAACCCACTAGGGTAGTTAGCAGCGATTGTGAGTACTGGTACGCTTTCGGTTGAATTTGTTGGGGGACAGGGAATGCACGAACTCACCAGAGACATGGAAGTACTTCAACAAGCGATCGTGCGCTACAGCGTAGAGCGCGTCCGGATGGACCCGCCGGAGCTGGACTCACCGCGAACGCCTGAAGAGTTATGGGCAATGGCCGGCCAGACCATCACGGATAAAGGCCTCGGTGGTCTCGAGGCACTACGGCTCTTCACGGACGTGCTTGCGCCTGCGTGCATCTCAACAGACCACCCAAAATTTCTTGCCTTCGTCCCGGCAGCACCCACTGAAGCCGCAACGCTATTTGACTTAATCGTTGGCGCCTCGAGTATTTGCGGCACCAGCTGGCTCGAAAGTGCTGGCGCGACCTATGCTGAAAACCAAGCATTAAAGTGGATAGCAGACCTCGCAGGGTTTGGTACTGAGGCAGGCGGCACCTTTGTCAGCGGTGGTACCGCGGGCAACCTCTCAGCGTTGGTTGCAGCGCGACATAAATGGCGCCGTGGCAGCGAGAGTCGCAGCGCGCTGCGAGGCCTTGTCATTTCCTCTAAAGGTGCGCACGCCTCAATCAAGCAGGCGACCTATGTGATGGATGTGGATTT
>JAYOAN010000035.1:5484-12432 GCA_038104285.1 Halieaceae bacterium | reverse complement strand
TCAGTGAACTTTACACCGAAGACGGTTGAGACTTTCCAACCAAAAATTCGTACCTACTAAGCTGCCGGGAGATAAGTAATGTTGCAGGTCAGCGTATATCGCTTCAATCCTGAAACCGATTCTGCACCTCAAATGCAGGACTACAACGTTGATACGGGTGGCAAGGACCTTATGGTGCTTGACGTACTCGAGATGATTAAAGCCGACTATGACGCGAGCGTTACCTATCGCAGAAGTTGCCGAGAGGGCGTCTGTGGGTCTGACGGTCTCAATATGAATGGCAAGAACGGTCTTGCGTGCATAACGCCGCTGTCAGAGGCAGTGAAGAAAAATAAGCTTGTGATTCGCCCATTACCTGGCTTACCAGTCGTTCGCGATCTCGTAGTTGATATGAGTCTGTTCTACGCGCAGTACGAGAAGATTGAGCCATACTTGCAGAACAATACGCCAGCGCCAGCGATCGAGCGTCTTCAGACGCCAGAGGATCGTGCGAAGTTGGATGGGCTGTATGAGTGCATTTTGTGTGCCTGCTGTTCGACGAGCTGCCCCTCTTTCTGGTGGAACCCTGATAGATTCGTTGGTCCTGCAGGTTTATTGCAGGCGTATCGTTTCCTTGCTGATAGCCGTGATCAGGCGACAGACCAGCGTTTGGCGAAGCTTGATGACCCCTTCAGTGTGTTCCGATGCCACGGCATTCAGAACTGCGTTAATGTTTGCCCTAAGGGATTAAACCCTACGCGTGCGATTGGTCATATACGCACCATGCTTCTAAATCGCGCTGCTTGACGGTCAAGTTATAGATAGTATTCCTGTAAGGAATATTATGGAAAATTAACGTCGCTTTTGCGGCGTTTTTTCGTTTTTGGCGCTTGGCTTTCGTGGGAAAACGCGGGCTAAGGGAGTAAGATATTCCCCCGAAAGCAGTGATATATATACCGACCAAAAACATCACTGCGTGAGACTTCGGGGGAAGTGTGCATGGATGAGTCGATAGACCTACCTAGCATGGAGCAGCAGCGAAGTACGTCTCACCTCTCTGGCGGCAATGCGGCCTATGTAGAGGATCTATACGAGGCGTACTTAAAAGATCCAAACGACGTGCCACAGCAATGGCGCGAATACTTTGACCGCTTGCCAAAGGTCGATACCGCGACTCATGCGGCGCGTGACCTACCTCATTCGGTCTTGCGAGCCCAGTTTGCTCGAATCAGTAAAATGCGGGTGCGAACTGAAGCGACTCGCAGTCAGGACTCTCAAGCGACCGAGTACGAGCGAAAGCAGGTTCGTGTTGTACAGATGATCTCTGCGTATCGTCAGAGAGGACATCAAAAAGCGCAGCTCGATCCTTTAGCCTTGCACCCAAGGGCGCCAGTTCCCGACCTAGACTTGCAGTTCCACGAGCTCTCTGAAGCAGATTTGGATACCGTATTCCAGGTGGGCAGCCTCTACATTGGTAAAGCCGATGCAACCCTTGCCGAGATCCGCGCTGCGCTAGAGAAAACGTATTGCAATACGATCGGCGCGGAGTTCATGCACATAGTGAACACCGATGAACGTCACTGGATCATGAGTCGCATGGAGTCTGTTCGCAGTGCACCAGTGCTTGATCGGCACAATCGCATAGAGATTCTACGTCGCTTGATCAAAGCTGAAGGGCTGGAGAAGTCACTCGCCTCAAAATACCCGGGTACAAAGCGCTTCGGACTCGAGGGTGGTGAAAGTCTGATCCCGATGATGGCTGAGGCAATACAACGCATAGGTGGGTACGGTGCCAAGGAAGTGTGCATTGGCATGGCACACCGTGGGCGATTGAATGTTCTGGTCAATATCCTCGGGAAGAACCCTAGTGAGCTTTTCGACGAGTTTGAGGGCCGTGCATCTTACTTCGGGTCAGGCGACGTCAAATACCACCAGGGTTTCTCGTCAAACATCATGACGCCGGGCGGCGAGGTGCACCTAGCACTCGCGTTTAACCCGTCGCACTTGGAAATTGTTTCTCCCGTCGTTGAGGGCTCGGTGCGAGCTCGTCAAGATCGAAGAAAGGATACTACGGGCGACGCTGTTGTACCCATTGTTATCCACGGTGACGCTTCCTTTGCGGGTCAGGGCGTTGTCATGGAGACGTTCCAGATGTCACAGACACGCGGCTACAAGACCGGTGGAACGCTGCACATCGTCATAAACAATCAGGTGGGTTTCACAACAAGTCGCCAAGAAGACGCGCGATCAACCGAATATTGCACCGATATCGCAAAAATGGTGCAGGCACCCATTTTCCATGTAAATGGCGATGATCCTGAAGCCGTTGTTTTTGCTACACAGCTTGCTGTTGATTTCCGTAATCAGTTCAAGAAAGACGTTGTCATTGATTTGGTGTGCTACCGACGTCGTGGTCACAACGAGGCAGATGAGCCCTCAGTGACCCAGCCGATGATGTACGCAACGATTAAGAAGCATGTCTCGACTCGTGACCTTTATGCAGAGCGACTCATTGCTGAGGATGTGCTCACCAAGGATGAGGATGATGCGCTGATGGAGCGCTACCGCGAGTCGTTGGATCGTGGCGAGCCTATGGTTGCCCAGCTCGTTATGGAGCCTAACACTGGCCTCTTCGTTGATTGGAAACCTTACCTTGGTCACAGCTGGGATATCGATTGTGACACCACGGTTGAGCTCTCGCATTTAAGAGCGATGGCCGAGGGCATGGGGCAAATTCCTGAGGGACTTGCTGTCCAGCGTCAGGTTAAAAAGCTAATCGAAGATCGCAACAAGATGGCTGCGGGTGCGCTTGAAGTTAACTGGGGCTTTGCGGAAAACATGGCGTACGCGACGTTGTTAGCCGAGGGCTATCCCGTGCGTATGACCGGGCAAGATGTGGGTCGTGGCACATTCTCGCATCGTCATGCGGTGTTGCACGCGCAAAACAAAGATCATGCGCACATCCCGTTGCAACATCTGTCGGATGAGCAAGCTGAGTTTGATATCTATGATTCGCTGTTGTCCGAGGAGGCGGTCCTCGCCTTCGAATACGGCTATGCAACAACAGCGCCAACGGGGCTTGTGATTTGGGAAGCCCAGTTTGGTGATTTTGCGAATGGCGCACAGGTCGTAATCGACCAGTTCATCACAAGCGGCGAGTATAAGTGGGCACGACTGTGTGGTCTTACAATGCTGCTGCCGCACGGGTACGAAGGGCAGGGGCCGGAGCACTCGTCCGCGCGTCTTGAGCGCTACCTACAACTCTCAGCGCAGGAGAACATTCAAGTTTGCGTGCCGTCGACGCCAGCTCAGGTATTTCACATGTTACGCCGCCAAGCGATCAGACCGCTGAGAAAGCCCTTAATCGTCATGTCGCCTAAGAGCTTGCTACGTCACAAAGCGGCTGTCTCCACAATGGATGAGTTGGCTAATGGCCATTTCCAGCCAGTGATAGACGATCCTCACGTAGCCGATAAGTCTGCGGTAACGCGTGTGGTTCTTTGCTCTGGGAAGGTGTTTTACGACCTCGACGCTGCGCGCGACGAGAAAGGTGCAGATCACGTAGCTCTGGTTCGCATAGAGCAGCTTTATCCGCTGCCAGAAGTACAACTCAAAGAGATTTTGAGTAGCTATCCGCGTGAGGCAAACGTTGTCTGGTGTCAGGAAGAGCCAATGAATCAAGGAGCATGGTATTCGATTCAGGATTCCTTGCGTCGCCTTGTTTCGCTGTCGATGTTTGGTGCGGAACTGCGCTACATAGGACGACCCGCTTCCGCATCGGTATCAGCGGGCTACACCGCGCTTCACGTCAAAGAGCAAGATGCATTTATTTCAGCGGCCCTGGGGTGAGGGGCCTTTTAACGAAAGGTAAAACGGACGACTAACATGAAAATAGAAATTAAGGCGCCGGCGTTTCCTGAGTCAGTGGCAGACGGTGAAGTGTCACTCTGGCACAAGCAGGAAGGGGATTTCGTTCAACGCGATGAACTACTGGTTGAGATTGAGACCGATAAGGTTGTGATGGAAGTTGTCGCGCCTGAGGCAGGTCGACTCGATCGTATCCACGTGTCTGAAGGTAGCACGATTGAAAGCGAGGCTTTGCTTGCAGAGATTACTCCCGGAGAGGGCGACGCAGCAGCGCCAACAGCCGAGGCAAGCGAGGCAACTCAGCCACAATCGGCAGATGCGCCTATGGGGCCTGCGGCTCGACAGCTTGTGGAAGAGCATGGGCTAAACCCAAGTGCGATCAGCGGCTCTGGAAAGGGTGGGCGGATTAACAAAGAAGACGTGCTCCAGCACCTAGCAGAGAAGGCCTCTGCGCCGGCGCCAGCACCCGCTGCGGTACCTTCAACGCCGAGCGCTCAGGCAGCACCAACGACGTCGACCGATGTCCAAGGGCCTACCAGTGAGCGAATTGAGCGGCGCGTTCCTATGACACGCATGCGTGCGCGAATCGCTGAGCGACTTCTATCTGCGACGCAGCAAACAGCAATGCTTACCACGTTCAACGAAGTGGATATGTCGCCTCTCATGGCATTGCGATCGCAGTACAAAGATCAGTTCGAAAAGACCCATAACGGGACGCGGCTAGGCTTTATGGGCTTCTTTGTGAGAGCCTGCTGCGAGGCACTCAAGCGATACCCAGAGGTTAATGCATCGATCGATGGCAATGACGTGGTCTACCACGGATACCAAGATATTGGTGTTGCTGTTTCTACAGAAGACGGCTTAGTAGTCCCTGTACTTCGCGATGCGGACTTTATGAGCATTGCCGATGTAGAAGCGGCGATACGAGATTTCGGTCTTAAGGCGCGCGATAAGAAGCTGACTATCGAAGAGATGATGGGTGGTACGTTCACCGTATCAAACGGCGGTGTGTTCGGTTCGCTTCTCTCGACACCGATATTAAATCCGCCTCAGACCGGCATTCTGGGCATGCACGCGATCAAAGAGCGGCCCGTCGCGGTCGACGGACAGGTGGTTATTCGTCCGATGATGTACCTAGCATTGTCTTACGACCACCGACTCATTGACGGCAAGACTGCCGTTCAGTTCTTGGTAACGGTCAAAGAGTTACTGGAAGATCCTTCGCGCATCCTGCTTCAGCTTTAACGGCCAAATTAGAGGTATACCCAATGAGTGATTCATTTGATGTCGTTGTTATCGGTTCAGGCCCTGCTGGTTACGTTTGTGCGATTAAATGCGCACAGTTGGGGATGAACACCGCTGTTGTTGAAGCTTGGAGCGATGCTAAGGGAAAACCAGTCTTTGGTGGCACCTGCCTTAATGTTGGTTGCATACCCTCCAAAGCACTGCTCGATAGCTCTCACAAATTTGCTGAGGCAAGCGATCATTTTGCGGCACATGGTATTGGTGTGGGTGAAACGTCGATCGATATTCCCGCCATGATGAAGCGGAAAAACAAGATCGTAACGCAGTTGACGGGTGGGGTTTCTTCTCTGCTGCAACACAACGGTGTTACCGTTGTTCAGGGCACGGGCAAGCTGTTAGCTGGACGCCAGGTTGAGGTGACGTCTGTGGATGGCAGCAAGCAAGTTCTGTCAGCCGAGAACGTTGTTCTCGCCTCAGGCTCTGAGCCTGTCACCATCCCGCCGGCCCTAACAGACGATGAGGTTGTCGTCGACAGCACGGGCGCGCTTACCTTTGATACGGTTCCCGAACGCCTGGGTGTTATTGGTGCCGGTGTTATTGGTCTGGAGCTGGGCAGTGTCTGGGGTCGTTTGGGCTCTAATGTTGTGTTGTTTGAGGCACTCGATACGTTCCTGCCAATGATGGATGCACAAGTCAGCAAAGAAGCCGCAAAAGTCTTCAAGAAGCAGGGCTTGGACATTCGTCTCAATGCATTGGTAACGGGGACTGAGGTCAAGGATGGCAAAGTCACTGTTAGCTACACCGAAAAAGGAGAGGCGAAAACCGCCGAATTCGATCGGTTGATCGTTGCCGTTGGTCGTCGACCGCGCACCAAAGATTTATTTGCTACCGACTCGGGTGTGTCCACTGATGAGCGCGGCTTTGTTTTCGTAAACGATTACTGCGCTACCGAGGCTCCCGGTGTTTGGGCAATTGGCGACATCGTTCGCGGTCCCATGCTCGCACACAAAGGCTCGGAAGAGGGGGTCATGGTAGCGGAGCGCATTCACGGCAAGCCTGTGCAACTCAACTATGACTGTGTGCCCTCAATCATCTATACGCATCCAGAAATCGCAGGTGTCGGTAAAACCGAACAGGAACTCAAGGCTGAGGGCATTGACTACAAAGCAGGCTCTTTCCCGTTCGCCGCAATAGGTCGTGCGCTTGCCAGTGGTGAGACCGATGGTTTTGTGAAGATTCTCTCAGATGCGAACACAGACCGAGTACTCGGTGCGCACGCAATTGGACCGTCTGCAGCGGATTTGGTGCAGCAGATGGTTATTACCATGGAGTTTGGCGGAAGCACTGAAGATTTACAGCTGATGGTGTTCGGACACCCAACGATGTCTGAGGCCGTTCATGAGGCTGCATTGGCCGTTGATGGCATGGCTATACACATGCCAAATCGCAAAAAACGATAAACCAGATTAAATCCTCAGCATACACATGCTGGGGTTGCCGCGGTGCAAAGGCGCTGTGTGTATAAACCAAAAAAGGGGGATGTATGAACTTGCACGAGTATCAAGGCAAGGCACTGTTTGCGGAATACGGACTGCCCGTTTCTGTAGGTCAGGCCGTGGATACGCCAGAAGCGGCAGAGGCTGCAGCTGTGGAGATTGGCGGTGATAAGTGGGTTGTTAAAGCTCAGGTCCACGCCGGTGGCCGCGGTAAAGCAGGAGGCGTAAAGCTCGTTGACTCGCCTGCCGAAGCTCGCGCCTTTGCCGAGAACTGGTTGGGTAAAAACTTGGTGACCTATCAGACCGATGCTAATGGTCAGCCGGTATCCAAGATCTTGGTTGAAACGTGTACTGATATTGC
>JAYOAN010000035.1:0-5384 GCA_038104285.1 Halieaceae bacterium | reverse complement strand
ATGCTAATGGTCAGCCGGTATCCAAGATCTTGGTTGAAACGTGTACTGATATTGCTGACGAGCTCTACCTAGGAGCTGTTGTCGATCGTTCATCTCGTCGAATCGTGTTCATGGCTTCTACTGAGGGCGGTGTCGAAATCGAAAAGGTAGCTGAAGAGACACCTGAGAAGATCCTCAAAGCAACGATTGACCCGCTGGTAGGGCCACAGCCTTTTCAGGGGCGTGAATTGGCGTTCAAGCTCGGGTTGCAGGGGCAGCAAATCAAGCAGTTTGTGAATATTTTCAATGGCTTAGCGAATCTTTTTAAAGACAAAGACCTTGCTCTGATTGAGGTCAACCCACTTGTCATTACCGACGAAGGTAACCTTCATTGTCTCGACGCAAAGGTCGTTGTCGACTCCAACGCGATGTATCGACACAAAGACTTGCAGGCCATGCACGATCCGTCGCAAGACGACGAGCGTGAAGCTGCCGCGGCCGCTTGGGATCTCAACTACGTTGCGCTCGAGGGTAACATTGGCTGCATGGTCAACGGCGCTGGCCTGGCTATGGGTACCATGGATATTGTGAAGCTCCACGGGGGCGAGCCCGCAAACTTCCTCGATGTGGGCGGCGGTGCTACCAAAGAGCGCGTAACCGAAGCGTTCAAGATTATTCTGAGTGATGACAACGTGAAAGCGGTCCTCATCAATATTTTTGGCGGCATCGTGCGCTGCGATTTGATCGCAGAGGGCGTTATCGGCGCGGTTAATGAGGTGGGCGTTGAAGTGCCTGTCGTCGTTCGTCTCGAGGGCAACAACGCAGAGTTGGGTCGTCAAGTTCTTGCGGACAGTGGACTAAATATTATTGCAGCAACCAGTCTGACCGATGCGGCTCAGCAAGTTGTCGCGGCAGCTGGGGGTGCAGCATGAGTATTCTTATCGACAAAAATACACGCGTCATTTGTCAGGGTTTCACCGGCTCTCAGGGCACGTCGCATTCTGAGCAAGCCATTGCTTACGGAACTCAAATGGTCGGTGGTGTAACCCCTGGGAAGGGTGGTCAAGAGCATCTTGGTTTGCCTGTATTCGATACTGTCGGTGACGCGGTATCACAAACAGGTGCAAACGCATCAGTGATCTACGTACCAGCGCCGTTTTGTAAGGATTCGATCCTTGAAGCGGCAAATGCGGGCGTTGAGCTCATTGTATGCATCACTGAGGGCATTCCTACTCTGGACATGCTTGATGCGAAAGTGCGTTGTGACGAGTTAGGCGTTCGTCTAATTGGTCCTAACTGTCCCGGTGTGATCACTCCGGGAGAGTGCAAGATCGGCATTATGCCCGGGCATATACACCTTCCTGGCAAGGTAGGTATTGTCTCGCGTTCAGGAACCCTCACTTACGAGGCTGTGAAGCAAACGACAGACGCAGGCTTTGGGCAGTCTACGTGTGTCGGCATTGGCGGTGACCCCATCCCAGGGTCTAACTTCATCGATATCCTTGGGTTGTTCGAGGAAGATGATGCCACGGAATCGATCGTGATGATCGGTGAGATTGGCGGATCAGCGGAAGAAGAAGCCGCTGCGTTCATCAAAGACAACGTTACTAAGCCAGTTGTATCCTACATTGCAGGCGTTACCGCGCCGAAAGGGAAGCGTATGGGCCATGCGGGAGCCATCATTTCCGGTGGCAAAGGCACTGCGGATGAGAAATTTGCAGCGCTTGAGGATGCTGGCGTGAAGACAGTGCGTTCGCTGGCAGAGATTGGCTCTGCGATGGCCGAGATCACCGGATGGTAATGCCGGCACTGCCAATAAGTCTAAAGCCCGCTCTCTGCGGGCTTTTTTTGTCCAAACTCATGGGTTGGGTAGCGAGAAACCAGTGACTAGCGCACAGGAAATTGCTGGTTTCGCCTTGAAATGCGCTAAGTGATTCCCCATCTGTTATCTACGTTCAGCACAGATCAAATTTCGGTACAAAGATAGGAGCTCGTAATGTCCGATAAACAAACCATGGGATTCCAAACTGAGGCCAAGCGTCTGCTTCAGTTAATGATTCACTCGCTGTACTCGAACCGAGAAATTTTTCTTCGCGAGTTAATCTCGAATGCCTCCGATGCGATCGATAAGCGTCGCTTTGCGGCGATCGAAGACAGCGCGCTCGACGTAGGTGGTGAAGGTTACGAGATTCGCGTTGATGTTGATGAAGAGGCGAAAACCCTGAGCATCAGCGACAACGGTATTGGGATGTCGCGTGATGACGTTATCGAGAATCTAGGCACGATTGCAAAATCCGGAACAGCGGCCTTCATGGAACAACTGAGTGGGGATCAGCAAAAGGACAGCCAGCTTATTGGTCAGTTCGGCGTAGGGTTTTACTCATCCTTTATCGTCGCGAACCGCGTTGAGGTGATCTCGCGAAAGGCCGGCGAGGACGCGGCAACGCGTTGGGAATCTACGGGTGAAGATGAATTCAGTATTGATGTAGCGGAGCGCGACGTTCCCGGGACAACGGTTATTCTGCACCTAGACGCCGAGGCTGAGGAGTTTGCCTCTTCGTGGCGCGTACGCAGCGTCATCAAAAAATATTCTGACCATATTTCAGTGCCCGTCTTGATGCTTGAAACCCCACCTCCAGCCGGCGATGACGAAGCAGAGACGCCAGACCCCTCATGGGAGCGCATCAATGAGGCAAAAGCTTTGTGGACGCGAAGCCGATCAGAGGTGAGCGATGAGGAATATACAGAGTTTTATCGGCATGTCTCGAGTGACTATCAGGATCCACTGAGTTGGAGTCACAATCGGGTCGAGGGCAAGCTCGATTACACCTCGCTTCTCTACGTCCCAAGCCAGGCACCGTTTGATCTCTGGAATAGGGAAGGCGCACGCGGCCTTAAGCTCTACATCCAGCGGACGTTTATCATGGATGATGCCGAGCAGTTTTTGCCGCTCTACCTGCGTTTCGTAAAAGGCGTACTCGATTCTCAAGATTTGCCGCTCAATATCTCCCGTGAAATTCTGCAGCAGAGTCCGCAAGTTGATTCGTTGCGCAATGCAGTGACAAAACGCGTACTCGATATGCTCAGCAAGATGGCAAAGTCAGACGCTGAGAAGTATCAGAGCTTCTGGGATGTATTTGGCAACGTGCTCAAGGAAGGTCCGGGCGAGGACTTTGCTAACCGGGAAAAGATTGCCGAGCTACTGCGGTTTGCCTCGACGCACGACGATGATGCAAAACAGAACGTCTCGCTCAAGGACTATGTAGAGCGGATGCAGGAAGGTCAGGACGCCATCTTTTATGTTGTCGCCGACAACCATGTAACAGCCAAGAACAGCCCGCATATTGAGGTGTTCCGTAAAAAAGGCATCGAAGTTCTGCTACTTTCCGATCGCATCGATGACTGGCTCATGGGGCACCTCAACGAGTTTGACGGCAAAGCGCTGAAAGACATTGCCAAAGGTGAGCTAGACCTAGGTAACAGTACTGAGGAAGAGAAGGCTGAGCTCGAAGCGGCCAAGACGGAAAACGAGGGTTTGCTCGATCGACTGAAAGGTGCCCTTGACGGTAAGGTTAGTGAAGTCCGACCCACGATCCGTTTGACCGATTCACCTGCCTGTTTGGTAGTGGGAGAGCACGAGCTGGGTGCTCAGATGCGACGTATTTTAGAGGCGGCGGGGCAGGAGTTGCCTGACAGCGAGCCGATCCTTGAGGTCAACACCAGTCATGGATTGGTAAAGCGTATGGATGCGGAGCCTGACGAGGATCGCTTTGCTGATCTCGCGCTGATCCTCCTAGACCAAGCTACGCTGGCGCAAGGCTCGCAGCTAGAGGATCCCGCCAGCTATGTTGCGCGAATGAATAAGCTTCTTGTAGAAATGAGCGCCTAAGGTGCTCGTTACGCTTTGGCGGCATGGAGAGGCGGGTTACGCCGCCTCTGACGCTGAGCGTCCGTTAACCGATCGCGGTGAAGCGCGCGTCAGGAGTAGTGCGGCGGCCTATCTTTCCTGGTGTCGCAATGCAGATGTTCCGGCCCCCAGCCACTGCATTCACAGTCCTCTGGTCCGCACACGACAAACCAGTCAACTCTTGGGGGCTGATATTGGTTTTGCAACGCTCACGTCGGATGATCGATTGGCACCCGGTGAGCAACACTATACCCAAGGCTTATTCCTCGCTGATGATGTGGATCATCAACTCATCGTAGGACACCAACCCTATCTTTCTGAGCTCGTTAATGTATGGTGCGACACCGCGCAATACCATGGGCTATCGCCGAGTGGTTTTGCCGTCCTTCGACTCTTGATGCCCACCCGCGGAGGCGGTGAGTTGATTCACTACATGCCAGAAGGATTTTCATTGTGACAAGCCAAGCTGAAGACATCTCCTTTGAGGCGGACGGACTAACGTACCGAGGCCTTGTTTGGGGAGACCCGTCTGATCCGCTTGTGTTTGCTATTCACGGTTGGCTGGACAACGCCCTGAGCTTTGTCAAACTC
Source organism: Halieaceae bacterium (assembly GCA_038104285.1). Taxonomy (GTDB): domain Bacteria; phylum Pseudomonadota; class Gammaproteobacteria; order Pseudomonadales; family Halieaceae; genus Luminiphilus. The sequence continues at coordinate 907 of JAYOAN010000035.1, read as the reverse complement.
GCGCCGCTGCTTAAAGGCTACCGAGTTCTCTCGATTGATTTATCGGGCCATGGCTTGAGTAGTCATCGATCACCTGATGCGAATTACCATATATGGGACGATATCCCACAGCTTTTAGACATCGTTGAGCAGTTGGGTGTTGAGTCGCTACACGTTGTTGGGCACAGCCGAGGCGCTGCGGTGGCGGGTGCTTTCGCAGTTGCTCTCGAGGAAAAATGTGCCTCGCTTGCGATGCTAGACGGCATGATTTCGCGCTCATTTGAGAACGATAATGGGGCTGAGCTGTTTATTGGCTCGATTGCTGAACGCAAGAAGTACATGGCGCGTCCGCCCCGCGTTTTCCCCACGGTCGAGGATTTCATTAATTCGCGGTCTCGCTACGGATTTACACGCGAGAACGCGGAGTTACTGGTGCCGCGTGCGCTGCGACAAGTCGATGACGGTTGGCTTCTCTTGAGCGACCCTAAGTTATTCGGTAGCAGCACGGTGAAGCTGTCAGAAGAGGCATCGAACTCGTTCTATCGCGCAATGAAGTGCCCGGTCACGGCTATCACAGGCGATACGGGCTTTTTCACAAGTGACGAAGCGCAAGGCAAAATCGCCGGTATCGGTGATCTCGTGGAAGCGTTTTATCCGGTGGTGGTACCTGGACCTCACCATTTCCACATGGAAGGGGATGTGCAAGCGTTAGCCGATATGTTGCTTGGCTTCTTCTCCACCGGGGTTGTCGAGTCAGCTAGCGACTCAGTTCGAAGAGCCAGTTAAGCGATTCCTGCGTCTTGACGAGAGCATCGGCGCCGAATGCTTCAAAATGGTAAACTTCGTCATCCGCAGGTTGGGCAGTCCCATTGGCAACATTTCGCGACATCCTAATTTCCACAGAGAAACAGCTTATTGAGGCTGAGGT
>JAYOAN010000034.1:1458-12476 GCA_038104285.1 Halieaceae bacterium | reverse complement strand
CCGGTGAGGAGGGGCCATCGAGGTTCAAGGCCTACGGCGTGGTGATTCCTGAGCCTGCCCCAGATCGGTCTCCTACCGAAGGTCAGGGGCCCTTTGATCGACTTGTTATAGACAATGTCATGTTGGTTGATGGTCTCGGCTCGCCACCCAGAGGTCCCGTTTCCATTGTTATTGAAGGCGAGCGAATATCGCAGATTCTAGGTTCCTCACCCAAGCCAAAGGCAGGTGAGCAACGCATGGATGCTAGCGGTATGACGGCGCTTCCCGGATTTATTGACTCGCATGTACATATCGGTAATCCCTATGAAGGCGTCGTAGGTCCAATTTCCCCACCCGAGTATGTGTTCAAGCTTTGGCTGGGTCATGGCATCACAACCGTTCGTGATACGGGCTCCGTGATGGGACTGGGCTGGACGGTAGGTCAGTCAGAGCGCGCGGCACGGAATGAGATAGTAGCCCCTGATATTGTGCCGTACGCTATGTTTCCCGGAACAGCCTTGGCCGAATTCGAGGTGAGTTCCGATGAGGGCGCACGCGAATGGGTTCGGGCAGTGAAAAAGCGCGGCGCTAAAGGTGTGAAACTGCGCGGAGGTACTGCTGAGGCGCTCGCCGCGGTATATGACGAGGCCCAAAAATTAGGTATGGGGACCGCGAGTCACCACGACCAGAACGGCGTCTATCACATGAACGTGCTCGACAGCGCGCGCCTGGGCCTAGACAGCATGGAGCACTGGTATGGGCTACCGGAGGCCATGTTTACCGACAGAACCATTCAGGATTATCCTGCGGACTACAACTACTCCGACGAGCAGTGGCGCTTCGGTGAGGCCGGTACACTCTGGAAGCAGTCAGCGGAGCGGGGTAGCGCGACTTGGCAGTCAACCATCGATGAGCTTCTGGGCCTAAATTTCACGCTCGTGCCGACATTCACGATCTATGAAGCGAACCGCGATGTAATGCGCGAGCGAAATGCAGAGTGGCACGATGACTTCACACTTCCTGCGTTAATGCGCTTTTTCGAGCCCGATCCGAGACTGCATGGCTCGTATCACTTCGATTGGACCACCGGGATGGAAGTCGCCTGGCGAGACAATTTCCGGCGATGGATGAGTTTTGTAAATGATTATAAAAACGCGGGAGGCCGCGTAGCGGCGGGCTCGGATTCGGGTTTCATCTACAAGCTGTTTGGCTTCGGCTACATCCGTGAACTAGAGATGCTCCAAGAGGCGGGCTTTCATCCACTCGAGGTGATTCAGGCTGCAACGCGCAATGGTGCTGAGCTACTAGGCATGGAGGATGAGATTGGTGCTATCTCGCCAGGAAAGCGGGCTGATATCGTGCTGGTAGAAGGTAATCCCGTCTCTAATTTCAAGCTTCTCTATGGTACGGGCCACATGAAGCTCAATCGCGAAAAAGGCGTTATCGAGCGCGTAGGCGGCGTGTCCTATACCGTTAAAGACGGGGTCGTTTACGACGCAAAAGCGCTCCTGCAAGACGTTCGCGAGATGGTGGCTGCTGCGCGTGAATCTGAGGCGAGGAAGTAGTCAGCTCAATAGGCGGACTTTCCAGTCCGCCTCAGACGTTAGCTACTATTTTCCCGTCGCCTTCAGGTTCCTCTCACGGTTTTTTTTCGTTGCTTTCGTATTTCATGAGGAAAACTTGCGACTACCACTCGCCAAGGAGTTTTCGCATTGGCGGCCTTCATGGGAACCCTGAGCAAACACGAGAGCTACGCCCGGTGTCGAGCAGGCGCTGATGATGAATGTTTTGAGTTTTATAGCTGAGCAAAGGTTTTTTCTTCGCCCTCCAGGCCTAATTTCTCGTCCAATACTGCGACTTTTCGTGCAATGCGCTCTCTAAGTCCTTCGCCCATACGCCGACGCAGGAAGATGGCGGCAACGGCGCCAGACACGCCAATGACGGCAAGCGTTGTGAATAGATAGCGATAGCCTGTATCACCCGGGAAATTGTCTAATAAAAGCCCCCAGACTAAGTAGCCAAAGGACGAGGGCGCGTAGACCACAAACGCGGCGACAGCGATGACCGATCCCGAAAATCGTGGGGGTAGCCCCATCTCGCCATACGGCGCGAAGTAGAGCGCCCGCATGAAGAAGATGATGAATACCAGAGGCATAAGTAGACCCATTGCCACCCAAACGAGTGACTGTGATGTGGGCATCAGAGCGAGCACTGTGCCCAGCACTGCGATAAGAACGAGGCCTGCCTGCATACCACCTGCCGAGCTACCGAAGATTCGGTTCGTCACAAAGCCCGCGACAAACGCTGAGCTGATACGGCCCACTGAGGTCGATAAAATTGCGAAGATCGATGCGGCAAGTGCCGGAAGCGCGTAACTCTCATCGAGGTAGGTGACGTAATAGGGAAGACTGGTGTATGCGAAGTAGATGAAAAATCCGCTAACGCCTGCCAGCCACACCTCTGGCATCGCGAGCGTGATTTTCATACCCTCGCGAACCTCTTGCATCATATCTCCCGACGACTCGTTTGATTTTAGGAGCGGGTCTCTCGGTAGCGCGAACCAGCAGATGATTCCCAGCAGCACCATTACGCCGCCGTTCAGCATAAAGGCGACCTCAAGCCCGAGCACGCTGTTACCGAGCCATGCATAAAGGCCAAGGGTGATAGCGTTTTGCAAAAATTCGATCAGCCCGCGGCCACCCTCGAGGATCCCAAAGACTTTAGGCTGATCCTGATCCGAGGCAGATTTTCTCACCGATGACAAAATAGCCGGCCAAAAGGCGCCCTCACAGCAAATTGCGAGTACGAGTAACAAGCTCAACAGGACATAGAAGTCTGAGGTTTTACCCAGAAAGGACGTCGTAATCCCGCCAATAATCATCGTGATGGATATCAGCTGACGCGGTGCGTACCGGTCTTGCGCCCAGCTCAGCAACACATACATGAAATTACTGGCAAGTCCGTAAACAGAGAGAAGCAGACCAAATTGCGTTTTGGATACGTCCCACAACTCAAGAATCTGCGGCAGCAGTACGCCTTTCATTGCAAGCAAAGCGAAGGTGAATTGCGAGCACAACGTGATAAGGATGAAATTGAGTAAGATCCGTCTTGAGGCGAATATCGGTCTTTGTTCGTTCTGCTCGGTGTTGTTCATTTCACTGTAGCCGTCTTATTTTGCTCTGCACTATATCAGTGATGGCATTGCATAGCCCTCAGCAAATAGCCCTCAGCAAATAGCCCTTCGCTAATAGCGCCTGGAAGCTGGGACTTAGCAAATAGTGCTCAGCAATACGTGAGATCGACATGGAGGGCTCAACACTATTCATACTCGTGAGCTAGGGAGTATCCCTAAGTGCGCAAGTACCTTCATCGCCAATCAATATGGACTACTTCGAACCCTGTGGCCCTGGGCGTTTTCGGGATACTCTCTTCCTTGTTACTAAGCATGGTGCAGGTGAAGTTCGAGTTCCGAACGTGGCTATTGCATCAACAAAAAACGATAAGAACAATCGATAAAAAGGGTGTCCCACAGCGTGACGGAACAAACTTCATCAGCAGCGATTGCTGCGCCTCACGAGGCGTTCTCAAGCAAATACCGCTACTACGTTTTGGCGTTACTGACTTTGGGTTACGTCTTTAATTTTGTTGATCGTCAGGTCATGACAATCCTGATTGAACCGATTAAAACAGAATTCGGTGCAACCGATACCCAGATGGGGCTGTTATCGGGGCTAGCCTTTGCTTTGTTCTATGCAACGCTCGGCATACCCGTGGCGCGCCTCGCAGATCGATGGTCGCGCAGAAATGTGCTTGCCATCTCAATGACCACTTGGAGCGTGGTTACAGCGCTGTGCGCAACAGCAACGGGCTTTTGGCATCTATTGTTGCTTCGGATAGGTGTTGGGGTTGGCGAGGCAGGCGGTACACCACCATCACAGTCACTTCTGGCGGATTATTTTCCTCCCGAGAAGCGCGCTTTCGCGCAAGGCATTTTGGCGACCGCGCCCAATATTGGCATTTTGGTCGGCTTGTTTGGTGGTGCTGTCATTGCCGAGGCCTACGGATGGCGGACAGTATTCCTAGTGTTTGGGATTCCAGGGGTGCTGTTGGCCATTTTGATTCAACTCACCGTGAGAGAACCCCTCAAGGTACGCGTCCCTGAGGAGCAAGCTCAGGCTGGTCTCTTCTCGGCTTTGGGAAATATTTTCAGGCTCCCATCGTTTGCACACATCATGGTGGGTGTGGGTTTCACCGGGATTGCGGGCTACGGTCTCGGCGTTTGGTCGCCAAGCTTTTTGGTTCGGGTACATGACATGAGTCTTGTCGATGCAGGACTTTATCTAGGTTTGATCGGCGTCTTCGGAGGCGGTCTAGGTACGATTTCCAGTGGACTGCTTGTCGATAGGCTTGCGCGTCATGATAAGCGTTGGCAGTTGTGGCTGCCTGCCATCGGTATCTTTCTTGCGCTGCCCACCCAGCTTGCCTTCCTACTCTGGCCTGTCGACCACAGACTAATAATGGGCCCTGTCGACCTACCGTTCGCGCTCGTATTCATGGGTCTTTCTGCCGTATTCGCAAGCTTTTGGATCGCTCCGAGCTACGCTGCCGTGCAGAATCTCGTCCCGCAATATTGGCGCACACAGGCATCAGCGCTGATGTTGCTCGCGATTAATCTGTTGGGTATGGGACTCGGTCCACTGCTGGTCGGCGCGCTGAGCGATAGCTTTTCACAGTTTGGCACGGACTCTGTGCGTTACGGTTTGTCGATTGGTGTGAGTCTGAGCCTGATTGGTGGTGTTGCTTACATGCGCGGCAGTGCGGTTTATGCGAACGCATTGCGTGAGCAGGGCCAGTGAACCACTTAGCTTACGAGGGGTGGCTATGAATTTTTTTGATTGGCACAAACGACAAACGGATTGGTGGTTACAAAAATTAGGCATTTCTGACTACGCGGCGCTCTGGGTTGCCTACATCAAAGGTGCTGTGACCGCGGTTGTCGTTCTCTGGCTTTTGGGTTACCTGTAAGAGGAAACGTTTACTCGATCGCGCTTGTCACTTGAGGGTAACTTCAACGCGATTTCCAGCGTCTTGGAACTTAGCCGAGATTATCTCTGGCTTAATGGTGGCAATCACGTGCGCTCACATCCATTCAGGCGTGATGAAGAAGCACGGTAATAAAAGGTAGTGCCATAGAGTGTCATCATTTGCGGGCTTTCCACGTTCCGCCGTATTGGTAACTATCCCCCTGTGCCGCTTTTAATTTCAAAAGGCATTCCTCGCACCGGAATTGCCATCCTTGAGTTCTACCCGCGCGAGATCGGTAGAGCACAGCCATATTTTTCTTGCAGTCGTAACACTCTTTTTGCCGTTTCATCTGCGGTTTTACTCGTTCGGTCAGGACATAGTTCACTCCTGAGCAGGATGTGGGCTTAGTGCAGCGGTTTGACGAAAGGATCTATCCACACCGAGTTGCCGAGTAATAATTCGGCACGGTTCCCTCGCTTAGGAGCAATATTTTTTTGCTATTAACGATACACAGCATGCCTTGAGACCTGACCGGACAATTCTTGTTTCTAACATTGGTGTAAACTCCAAGTCACAGGGGTATATGGGTGGAGCTACCGAGACATGGGTGAAAAAGTCGAGCCAAATTTGATTCCAACGGTTAGCGTACCGAGTGGGGAAAAGTTCGTTACCCCCTCCGGAATCCATGCGATCAAAGACGGTATCAAATCCTCTAAATCGGATGCCAAACGACTCAAAAAGCCCGATTTCTTGCGTATGCGCGTGCGCCACTCACCTAAGTATGAGTCGGTTAAAGACATCGTTAAGCAACACAGGCTCGCCACGGTTTGTGAAGAGGCTAAATGCCCCAACATCAGCGAGTGTTGGAGTGCGGGAACTGCCACCATTATGTTGATGGGTGAGGTTTGTACCCGCGCATGCCGGTTCTGTTCCGTAAATACGGGGAATCCCAAGGGTTGGCTGGATACCGAAGAGCCCCAGAACACAGCCAAAGCGGTTCAGCTGATGGGCCTGTCTTATGTCGTCTTAACGTCTGTTAACCGCGACGATTTACCCGATGGTGGTGCCGGACACTACGCGGAGACGATAAAAGAAGTTAAACGTCTTAACCCGGATACTGGCGTAGAGGCGCTGACGCCTGACTTTTTGGGCCTCGAGTCCGCTATTGACACACTGTTAGATTCAGGACTCGATGTATTCGCTCAAAACGTCGAGACTGTTAAGCGGCTAACGCACCCCGTTCGCGACCCTCGAGCCGGATATGAGCAAACCTTGAATGTGCTGAAATACGCGGCTCAGAACTCTAATATCATCACCAAAACATCCTTGATGCTTGGCTTGGGTGAGACCGATGAGGAACTCCTCGAGTGCATGGACGACTTGAGGAATGCCTCTGTTGACGTCCTTACTCTCGGGCAATATCTCCAACCGACAAAGAACCATCTACCTGTAGATCGCTTTGTCACTCCCGAGGAATTTGAGCGCTACCGCCAATGGGGCTTGGAGAAGGGTTTCAAAGAAGTCGTTTCGGGCGTGTTTGTGAGATCAAGTTATCGAGCCGAACGCGTTTTAGAGTTCAATAATGTAGGTCTTGAGTCTCCCTAGGGATTGGGTAGATGAAGCGTAAGATACTTTACATAACAGCTGTCCAACTCCAGAGGGATAAGCCAGCGCTGACCGAGGCTACTCGATCGGTAATCAGTATTCTTACGCGTGATTTCGAGGTATCGCTTGCCGTGGCAGGTCCTGCAAGTACACCGGACTTGAATTCTTTGCGAGCGGATCTCGGTGTAATGAGGGTGGCCGGGGGCTTTGAACCAGGAGATGGCGATACTCCCGTTGATCCTGAACTGAAATTACTGCTCAAGGGGCGCGGTGTACGCCCGATGGTGAATGCCCGACTCAAGGCGGCCATTCAACGTAGAGCCGCAGATTTCGAGTCCGTCATTGTGGATTCACTTGAGGCTATACCTTACCTGCCGTTGGGGATTTTGGGTCCTACTATGTTTTTTGCACAGGGAATCGAATCTGATTCACCCGGTCTCGCGGAGGGGATTTTCGGGTCAAGAAGAGTAAGACGTATTCGTCGTTATGAGTACGGAAACTTATCTCGCTGCGATCGTGTGTTTTCCACTGCGGAATTATCGAAAGATTTACTCGCCCTAGGGATACCGCTGGGTAAGTTGGTTGACGACTCTACGCCACCCTCAGCTGCGAGACCGACAGCAGTCGTTTCAGGGTTTACAGCAACGCGGATGCGCATTGGCTACTCCGGCTATCTTGGCGACGCAAATAACGTCAACAGTCTTCTTTGGTTTCTGAATCACGTCTGGAGTGGAATTCGAGATGCGATTCCCGGTCTTGAGTTTCACGTGTTAGGACTCGACGCAAGTGACGAATTAGTCGCTGATCTCGCCTCGCGCAATGACGTATTACTTCATCGTGATAGTAACGATTTAAAAATCACTGAGCTGGCTATCCGTGCAATGGTAGAGCCACTGTTAAACGAGAGTCATGTTGAAGCAAAGTTGGTCAATGCCATGGTGAGAGGCATTCCGATAGTGACAACTCGCGAGGCGATGTCGAATGCGCGGTTGGAATTGGGCGATAGTGTATCGGTTGCCGACAGTCCCGCGCAGATGGTGCTGAACCTGCGACGGATCCTGTCGGAGGCGGCGCTGTGGCAGGCGCTCAGTGATCGATCTCTACAAATGGGATCGGGCTTATTGGCTCATCATGAAGTGGCACATGCGGTGAGGCGTTATTTACTCCGCCACAGTGCTAACAAAGTCGATCGAAGGTAGGGCGGGTTTACCATGAGTGAATTTAAACGAGTGGGTTTATTGGGCAGGCGCGAGCACCCAGGGGTTTCTCAAGTGGTCGCTCACCTATTGGAATTGCTGGACAGCCGTTGCATCGATGTTGTTCTAGAGGACCGGTTGGCCACGCTTGCTCATTTTGAAACGCGTGCCATGCAGCCCAGAGACGCTATTGGCGCCAATGTTGATCTTGCGATTGTCATTGGTGGTGATGGCAGTTTGTTGAGTGCTGCTCGGACACTTGTACGACATGACTGTCCCGTTATCGGTGTGAACCGCGGGCGACTTGGCTTTTTAACCGATGTGAGTCCTGACGAGGAGTTAACAGCTCATGTGAGCAGTGTTCTTGACGGTGACTATACGACCGACCGACGCTTTCTTCTTGATGTTGAAGTGTCGAGTGGTGGTCACATCACCGGTCGCGCCGAGGCGTTGAATGACGTTGTTGTGAACTCTGGTACATCAGCGCAGATGATCGAGTTTCAGCTTCAAGTGGACGACGATTTCGTTTATCGGATGAACGCTGATGGTTTAATTATCGCCACGCCGACTGGCTCTACTGCTTACTCAATGTCAGCGGGAGGCCCTATCATGAACCCTAAACTCGATGCCGTTGCGCTGGTGCCCATGTTTCCTCATTCATTGAATAGCCGACCCATGGTGGTTCACGGAGATAGTGTCATCCAGATAGACACGCTAGAGAGAAATAAGAACAATCCACTGGTTACTTGTGATGGCCAAGTGTCACTGACCTTGGAGCCAGGTGACTCAGTTGTCGTAAGGAAAAAGCCGCGGGCACTTCGGCTACTGCACCCACCCGGCTATAGCTTTTATGCGAGTTGTCGGGACAAACTAAGATGGTCTGATGCACTCACATCCTGACCTGACAGTTCATTGGCGGCAGGTTCCCGTAACGGTTTTAGTGCTGATTGCGGCCGTCAGTGTCTTTTTACTGATGGAAGTATTTGGTGATTCGATGGTTTTAGACTGGTTGGCGTTCAACAGGGTCGAATACAACGGCCGACGTTTTGAACTTGTTAGCCCGGGCACTGATTACTGGCGCTATGTAAGCCCCGCGCTGATTCACTTTGGTCTATTACACCTTGTGTTTAATTCGCTTTGGATTTGGGAGTTTGGTAGCCGTCTCGAGCTTCGCTTGGGCTCAGTCTTCGTGTTTAACCTCTTTTTTGCCGGAGCGGTGGGTGGCAACTTGCTTCAGTACTGGTGGGAAGGACCCTCGATTTTTGGCGGTTTATCCGGTGTTGTCTACGCCTTTATGGGGTGCCTTTGGGTCTTGTCTCGTATGCGACCCGGGCTGGTTTTCATTCCTGTTCCGTCTGTTCTTACCTTTATGTGGGTTTGGCTGCTAATCGGCTTCACCGATGTTCTGAAACTGTTGGGTTTAGGATCGATTGCTAATGGTGCGCATTTAGGTGGTTTATTGGTTGGCATTCTTACAGGCGTCATCATTGCCCGAGTTTTACCAAGAGGATGACGAGCCCTTATGCCTAATGAAAATGAAGGGTCTAGCGCGTATGAAAGTGCAGTGAAGGCCATGCCGAGAGAACTGTATCAAAGGATGGTTGATGCACTCTCTACGGGACGCTGGCCGGACGGTCGGACGCTGACAGAAACACAGAGAAAAGAGACGATGGAAGCGGTTTTACTTTGGGGGCAGTTTCACTTGCCGCCAGAGGAGCGCGTTGGATTCATCGATAAGGGTGCAAAAGCGGGTGATACCTGTGACGACCCTGTTCCACTTAAGTGGCAATAAGAGAGATTGAGTTAATGATTGCATCGGGAAACTTACGCAAAATGGTGACGGAGCTAGATTCCAGCGTGCATTACAAACTACCTATAGGTGAGGCGCAGATATCACTCAATCCGCTGATCGGCAGCCACCTTGCTGTGGAATTTACCGGGGTCATCAACTGTGTGCATTGCTCCCGAAAGACGAATAAGAGCTTCAATCAAGGGCACTGTTTTCCTTGCTTCAAAAAATTAGCTGCTTGCGATAGTTGTATCGTGAGTCCAGAGAAGTGTCACTTTGACGAGGGCACCTGTCGCGAACCCGATTGGGCGGAGAACAATTGCTTTGTCGATCATATCGTTTATCTGGCAAACACCTCGGGTGTGAAGGTTGGCATTACACGGCATTCGCAAGTTCCAACCCGCTGGATGGATCAGGGTGCCACGCAGGCGCAGCCTATTGCGCGTGTTCGTCACCGACAGCTTTCGGGCTTACTGGAGACGGCGTTGGCTAACCACGTTAAGGACAAAACTGCTTGGCAAACGATGCTAAAAGGCAATGGTGAGCCGGTCTCTTTGGAAGAAAAAAGAAAAGAGTTGATGGAGTTATGTGCCGACGACATTTCCGCGCTTCAGGACCGATTTGGCTTACAAGCGATTACGCTATTAGAGGATCAACCAACCGTAGATATCGACTACCCAGTGATCGAATTTCCTACCAAAGTAAAAGCACATAATTTTGATAAAACACCGAGAGTGGAAGGGCGACTTATGGGCATCAAAGGGCAGTATTTGATGTTTGATACTGGGGTTTTGAATGTCCGCAAATTTGGCGGGTACCACGTTCAACTGGAGACCATGCAATGATGCGTGAGGGTGCACCAAAAACGATCCATCGGAAGGACTACAAAGCTCCCGATTTCCTTATCGATTCTGTTGATCTGGCGTTTGATATTTACGATGGCAGTACACGCGTTGCGAGCAAACTCGATATCCAGCGAAACGGCACCAACCAAGCGCCGCTCGTATTAGACGGGGAGTCACTTGAGATTATCAGCCTAGCGATTAACGGGCGTGCGCTCAGTGCTGATGAGTATCGCTATGCCAATGGCAAGCTAACCATCGAGAACGTTCCCGACCAAGTCTGTTTTGAAGCCGAGGTTGATATCGTACCCGAGGAAAATACATCGCTTGAGGGCTTATATCGCTCGCGAACAATGTATTGCACGCAGTGCGAGGCGGAGGGGTACCGAAAGATCACCTTTGGATTGGATCGGCCCGATGTGCTCTCAACTTACACCGTGTCGCTCACAGCGGATAAAGATACTTGCCCAGTGCTTCTGAGTAACGGCAATGAAGTGAGCCGTGGCACGGCGGACAACAATCGCCACACCGTCGTTTGGCATGACCCACATCCCAAGCCCAGCTATCTTTTTGCCATTGTTG
>JAYOAN010000034.1:0-1358 GCA_038104285.1 Halieaceae bacterium | reverse complement strand
ACCGTCGTTTGGCATGACCCACATCCCAAGCCCAGCTATCTTTTTGCCATTGTTGCAGGTGACCTTGAGCTAGTTTCTGACACGTTCACGACCGTCTCGGGTAAGACGGTCGATCTCCGCATCTGGGTCGAAGCAAAGGATATTGGGTACTGCGAGCATGCGATGAACTCTCTGAAAGCGTCCATGCGCTGGGACGAGGAGCGGTACGGACTCGAGTACGATCTTGATCTCTTCAATATTGTCGCCGTCGATGACTTCAATATGGGGGCGATGGAGAACAAGAGCCTCAATATATTCAATACCTCGTGTGTACTGGCGCACCCGGATATCACCACGGACCTTGGCTATCAGCGTGTGGAGTCGGTTGTTGCACACGAGTACTTCCATAACTTCTCGGGTAATCGTGTTACCTGTCGGGATTGGTTCCAGCTCAGTTTGAAAGAGGGCTTCACCGTTTATCGTGACGCAGAGTTCTCGGCCGATATGAACTCGAGAGGTGTGAAGCGGATCGAGGACGTGGCATTTTTGCGGACCCATCAGTTCGCCGAGGATGCCGGCCCTATGGCTCATCCCGTTCGACCGGATTCGTTCATTGAAATATCAAATTTTTATACGATGACCGTTTACGAGAAGGGCGCCGAGGTTGTGCGCATGCTCAACACCTTGTTGGGTGACGAGGCCTTCTATAGCGGTGCTAGCCTATATTTCGAGCGATTTGACGGCATGGCGGTTACTTGCGACGACTTCATTGATGCGATGCAGGAAGCGTCTGGTAGGGATCTCAGTCAGTTCCGCCGCTGGTATGAACAGGCAGGCACGCCGGTTATTACTGTTGAAACTAAGTTCGATGAGGCATCCGGTAAGTTTGATATTACGTTTGAGCAGCGCAATCCACCAACACCTGGTCAGGATACCAAGCCACCGCTTCATATACCTGTGACCATGTCGCTACTCGTCGATGGGAAGCATCAAGACCTCGGCGAAGACGAGAAAGAGCGTGTTGTGGAGCTGACTCAAGCTTCTGAGACGGTGAGTTTCAGTGGGCTGACTAAAAAACCGGTGCTCTCTTTGTTGAGAGGTTTCTCTGCACCTGTTCGCTTGGAGCTCGAACAATCAAGCGACGAGCTTGTGGCACTTATAGGCTTTGATGATGATCCCTATGTGCGCTGGGACGCCTCTCAGCGTTTGGCTTTCGAGGCGATCGATGAGGGTACAGGGCTGCTCGCCCCGGACTATGTCGACGCACTTCGGCGTGTGCTTGACGGGCCATCTGAAGCTGCGATGAAAGCACAGCTTCTTGCCTTGCCGACGGAAGCGTCGATCGCAGACAGACACTCACAGATCGGCCTTGTGGATGT
>JAYOAN010000203.1:0-2399 GCA_038104285.1 Halieaceae bacterium | reverse complement strand
CAATTCACACGATTCGAAAATTTAGCGAGAAACGATTATGAGCACTACGGCGCCTAGCGAGGGTCCGCCCATCGATCTCGATTCACTGCGCGTCATGCTCGGTGGTGACGACGGTATTGTAAAAATGATTCTTTAGAAGTTTCGGGCTGAAATCCTTGGCGACAGCGAGCAGTTAAAAGCGCTTCAGGGAAAACAAGAGGCAGAACCAATGCGTGCCTTGGCGCACCGTCTCAAAGGGACTTGCGGTAACGCTCAAGCGGCCCAGCTTTCTGAGATCGCGAAGTTATTACAATTCGCCATGGCTGCGGGCGAGCTTGAGCAAGCACCGGGCCCCTCATTAAGGCGCTGGATGCGGAGCGGTTGTCGCTAGAGAGTTATCTGACTGAGCAAGGCGATTAACTTAGGGGGGTAGTACTTCCGCGCCCTGTCTTAAAAGCCCAACTGTTCTTTCAGTGCTGATAGCGCCTCTTTCCTCTGGTCATTTGACATCGCGTTCTCCTCACGAGGTGCGTCGATCGCTTTACGCTCAGGAATCGTCAACGTCTCTCCCGCAAGCGCTCTACGGAGCCACTGGTTGTAATGCACCTGAAACGACGGCCAAGCTTCATTGCGCGTGTGGTTTGCAAGCAAATACCAGCCAGTATCGCGCCCAGTGAGATAGGCGATAGGATGGCTCCATGTAGCTTCTGCCTTAGGACTGGGTGCGAGACATGCCTCTTCATAAGCGGCATTTGCCGTGGGCAGACCGAGTTCGCCGAGTGCTTCAGAGCAGCTCGCGAGCATGCGATTTAGCGTAGGGAGGTAGTCGCTACCCTCTATCGCACGGCGTGCCCCCATGAGAATTAAATCACTAGAAAAATGCCCCAGCGCTTCAAGCCACAGCCGCTTCACCTGACCCAATTGCTGCGCGTCTGACCAAGCAGCGTAGTATTGGTTATGGTAGTTAAGTCGAAAGAGCGCAAACACCTGGTTGATTGCTTCGACCAACCCATTCTCCAGATTCGCGTCGTCTGACTTTTCGGCGCTAGCCTGCCCAGCTGGTGTCGCTGAGGTCGTCGGAGATGCTGCGGTCTTTCGTGCGATCTGCTGGGCCAGTTCCGCCGCCTGATGTTGATCTGCCACTTATCTGCTCCTGATGGCGTTGCCATTGGTATTTTACATGCTGCAAAAACTTCGCGTTCCACGAGGTGTGCACTTCGTTGCTATCGACCCAATAAACAACAAATTCATTGAGTACCGAATCCGCGTAATCCTGACCAATGCCCGATAACGCAAGTGTTTCATACACCGCCGCGTTGGGCCGCCATTGCGGGTTGAGCCGCTCAGGCAGGGTGCTGTGCTGAATACTGTTTTCGTGGCGGACCCATCGCTGGCGTACAAACTGTATGAACTTGCTGTTCACATCTTTTGGCGCGCCACCGCGCTCTTTCCAGTAGAGAATGAACTCGGGTCTGATGCTTTCATAAAAGGATGCGGGAATTTCCGCTCGCGCAAGGATTTCTTGAGCATCGGTGCTGGGTTGCCACTGATTGTCGAATTTCGGTGGCTCTTTGATATCAAAAGCGGGGTGCTTTTGGCTGTGGCGCCATTCGGATAAGACGTGCTGTCGAAAACGACTGTCAAACCCTTTGGGGTCACCTGAACGATCGAAGGTTTTCAGCTGAGATAGTATGTAGTCTCGCGTTAGCCCATGGTTTAAGTTCAGGAGGTCAATCACGTGTTCACTCGGACGCCATGCCTCAGTGTTTTGAATTTTAGGGGTTTCGCTTCTTTGGTGTCGGCTGGTCGACCATACCGTGGGGTCCGATGTCGGCGTTGCTGAGATGATTCCCAAATCGACAAGGCGCTGTAGCAGCTGATTAAGTTTTACCTCATCCCAGAACGGGAACTCTGCGGCCAAGGTTGGGATAGAAATAGTGGTGTCTTGTCCGCCTTCCGCACCCAGCTGATGGCTCAATCCTTGCAGCAATACCGCTTCCTCGAGACCAATTGTGGCTGCGAGTTGTGCAGAGAAGGTGCAATAGCGTTCGGGGATGAATCGTGAGTTGGACATGGATGTTAGCTATCAGTCTTGGTCTGGTAGCATAGCGGTTTCGGGGTGGCTGGGCACCCCTGTCGGAGTGATCTATGGCAAAAACTAAGACAGCCTTTGTCTGTAATGACTGCGGCGCTGATTATCGTAAGTGGCAGGGGCAATGCTCAGCCTGTCAGGCCTGGAATACGCTCTCCGAGGTTAGGCTCTCGGGTCCTAGCTCGGCGGCGAGTCCAAAGTCTCGAGGTGGGTTCGCTGGTACGACAGCAACGGTCCAAAAGCTCTCCGAAATTGACCTGATAGATCTTCCCCGATTTAGCTCCGGTTTTGCCGAGCTCGACCGTGTCTTGGGCGGTGGCTTTGTTCC
>JAYOAN010000202.1:0-2410 GCA_038104285.1 Halieaceae bacterium | reverse complement strand
ACTAGGGTCTGGTTTTGATATTGTCTCGGGTGGTGAGTTGGAGCGTGTTCTTGCTGCGGGAGGTAACGCCTCAAAGGTGGTGTTCTCGGGCGTCGGCAAATCACCAGCGGAGATCGTAAGGGCACTCGAGGTAGGGATACGTTGCTTCAACGTGGAATCGGCCACCGAGCTCCACCTCATCGAACAAATCGCAGCTGAACGCGGTGAGATCGCACGCATATCAATACGCATTAATCCTGACGTAGACGCGAGGACCCACCCTTACATTTCAACAGGCCTCAAAGAAAATAAATTCGGCGTAAACGCAGAGCGGGCCTTAGTGCTTTACAAGCACGCGCAGGGCTCCTCTCACCTTGAAGCCGTTGGTGTCGATTGTCATATCGGTAGCCAGCTGACGCAGATAGAGCCTTTCATTGAGTCTGTTCAGCATCTCCGCGACCTGGTACTCGAATTACGTGAATCGGGCGTCGGTATCGAGCACATCGATATTGGCGGCGGACTCGGCATCCGATACGCGGATGAATCCATTCCAAGTCCGTCGGAGCTGATATCTGCAGTTCGCGCCGAGTTAGATCCGCTAGGTGCAGAGCTAATGATAGAACCTGGACGATCTATTGTTGGAAACGCCGGCGCACTACTTACCACAGTGCTTGTGGAAAAAGCGGGTGACACCAAGAATTTTGCGATCGTGGATGCAGCGATGAATGATCTATTGCGGCCTGCGCTCTACTCAGCTTGGCAGAATATTGTGGAAGTGTCTGTCACGGAAGGCGCTGAAAAAAACACCTACGATATTGTGGGGCCGGTTTGTGAAACCGGTGATTTCCTCGGTAAAGAGCGCAAACTCTCAGCACGTGAGGGCGATCTACTCGCCGTAATGGGTGCTGGCGCATACAGTTTCTCTATGGCCTCGAACTACAACTCAAGACCGCGCGCTGCAGAAATTCTCGTGAAAGACACTCAACACCACGT
This sequence comes from Halieaceae bacterium, assembly GCA_038104285.1. Taxonomy (GTDB): domain Bacteria; phylum Pseudomonadota; class Gammaproteobacteria; order Pseudomonadales; family Halieaceae; genus Luminiphilus. The sequence goes on along the minus strand of JAYOAN010000202.1, from coordinate 1,438 downwards.
TATTCGCCGACGAGAAACACTTTCCTCGCTCTGGCAAGACGAGCAAATACCTGAGGCTCTCCGATGAGACTTCGTTTCACCAAAATGCATGGCGCAGGCAATGACTTCGTTGTTATCGACGGCGTGACAACCGCAGTAAAACTAAGCGAGGCGCAGATCCGAAAGATAGCGAATCGACATACTGGTGTGGGCTGTGATCAGGTCTTAATCATTGAGCCACCCAAGCGTCCGGACGCTGACTTCGAGTACCGAATTTTTAATGCTGACGGTTCGCCCGCGGGGCAATGTGGTAACGGCGCTAGATGTGTCGGACAATTCATTCACGAGCAGCGGTTATCAGCAAGTTCCACAATCACCCTGCAAGTAGGCTCCGATCTACGCAAGCTCGCTTTTGATGACGCGGGGAATGTTCAAGCTGAGCTGGGAGCGCCTGTCTTCGAACCCAGCAATATTCCGTTCATCGCTGAGAACGAGGGCGTTGAACACGCGCTTGCGCTCAACAACGTCACTGTCACGGCTGGCGTGGTCTCGATGGGAAACCCTCATGCTGTGTTACGCGTGGATGACGCTGCAGCCACACCTGTCGAAAAGATAGGTCCAATGATTCAATCGCTAGAGGTTTTCCCCGAGGGCGTTAACGTCGGTTTTATGCAGATTGAAAACAGTGAAGCAATCACATTGCGAGTTTTCGAACGTGGCGCAGGAGAGACGCTGGCTTGTGGCTCAGGTGCCTGCGCAGCAGTCGTCTACGGTATTCGCTCAGGCCAACTTTCGAACAACGTGACAGTCTCGGTACCGGGCGGTAAGCTCGAAGTGTCATGGGATGGCAGTGACGGATCTGTATGGCTTGCCGGACCCGCGGAAACCGTTTTTGAGGGGAAGCTCACGCTCTAGTAAGCATCATGGAATCTGACTCAAATACAAACAACCCAAGCGCCGACGACGTTCTCCGTTTCCTCGCAGAGAACCCAAACTTCTTTGACGAGTATCCTGAGGCTCTCGATGAATTAAGTATCAGCCATGCGAGCGACGGTGCGGTTTCATTAGTCGAAAGACAAGTGTCGGTATTGCGCGAGCGAAACGCCGAATTGCGTCGACGCTTCGATCTACTTGTGAGCAGAGCACAACACAATGAAGCGCTGCTAAGTGCCACTCAAGAAGTCATCGCTGCTCTCGCCGCCCGCAGTCCGAAGGAAGAAACAAGCAGTCTCTTTAGCGGCCTGATGCAGAAGCATTTTGAGATTGATCATGCCGCGTATCACCTGCTCGATGATGACACTTCAGCCGCCGCTAAAACTGCGATGCATCTACTCGGAAGCAAGGAAGCCACAAGTGGCCCCGTCAGGTCTCACGAGTTAAGCGCGCTTTTCGGCACCAATGGAAGCGATGGCTCTGCGGCCATCGCGATCGTAAACCACCGTTCAGGACCAAAAGCCTT
>JAYOAN010000201.1:0-2461 GCA_038104285.1 Halieaceae bacterium | reverse complement strand
AGTCTCAATGGCTTACGAAAAGAATCGTAGGTTGTTTCAGTCTGAAATCGATACCAAGAATTTTTTGGATTGGCTCGATGCGTTGGATGCGAGGCTTGTTCGCGAGCGCTGGTTATTGTTGGAAGACACTTACGACATCATTGCAAAAAGCGCAGCGAACAAGGTTTCAGAGGTGCTTTTCCTATCAGAGGAGGCACCAGGGCCTGCTCTGTCAGAGGCCCTAAATCAGTGTTTCATAAAATGTACATGGCATCACTCAAAAGCCCTCGACGAACAATTACAGACCCATGCTTTTGAACATCGAACTGATGAACTGGTAGCGGCGGCGCAATGGGGGAAGTCGGCTTACGATGCGGGACTTTCGGCTGTCATTGTGTTGACCGACTATCAGCAAGACAGGGCCGAGCTAGAGCAGTATTTGCGACAGCAATTTGAGGTGGATGGGCAGTCCTTTACACAGCTACCTGTGAACTTCAGTCGGGGCATAGAGCTGCACAAAACGCCGATGTATCGGGATCTTTTGTTACTGCTGCGCCTCCTCAGGGGAAGTGTTTCTCGCGAGGACATACTTGCCTTAATTCGCTCGCCTTTTTTTTACTGGAGCAATCAAGCCGATAAGGTAACCCTCATCCGCGCGCTTTTTGGGAGTGAGGAAAAGCAGTTTTCCTTGCCAAAGTTGCTATCACAGCTGAATCTTATCGCACCGAATTCAGGTCTAACCGAAGCGCTAAACTGGATACGTATCGAAAGAGTGTTGTCATCTAAGCACCCATCTTCGAGATGGTGTGAGTTGCTCTCTGACTTCTTAAGTAAAACCGGTTGGCCAGGCGCCGCAGGTCTCGATTCAGTTGAGTATCAGCAGTACGAACAGTTTTCTGATGTTCTCGAATCCATAGCAGTGAATCCTCTAGATAATGGGTCTTTTCCGTTGGCGAGATTTGTTGAAAAACTAAATTACGCACTTTCGCAACGGATTTTCCAGCCTCAAACAGAATCCTCATCGCTGCAGGTCATGTTTTTACGAGATACCTTTGGCTTGCCGTTCGATGGGGTGAGGATAGTTGGCGCCGTTTCACAGGCGTTACCGGGAACGCCACAGCTCCTAAGCTTGATTCCATGGCAGATTTGCCGGGACTACAACATAAGGTCTGTGTTCGAGCACGAAGCCGAGTTAATTAGCAGAAACCTGTTAGGACGATTAAACGAACAAGCTGCTGTAACCCTATCATTTTCTATGGTTGTGGATGGCTTAGAGACGCTTCCCAGCCGCTTTTGTGCTGAGCCAGGCCAGATAACGGTTGAAAGAGCGCCATATCCGATTGATGCAAGTCTGCCACTGGAGGAGTTGCTGGATGACACCGGTTGTGAAGCCATAACACCGCTCGCTCAAAAAGGGGGCGTTGGGCTTCTCGAGGACCAAGCGCTCTGTCCACTAAAGGCGCATTTAAAACATCGCTTGGGTGTCTCTGCGCTTTGCGAGGAACAGATTGGGTTGTCAGCTGGTGAGCGAGGTGCATTGTTACACGCAGCACTGTTTCACACCTTTGAAGCACTGAGTAGTTCTGAGCACTTGTCGGTAGTAGCACCCGATCAGCAAGCCACGATCGTGATTAACTCAGTCGATAAGGCATTGTCATCCATAAAATCACAAACCCGTGATCGGGTTGGACTTGAGATAATTGATCTCGAGCGCAATAGACTAAATGGCGCCGTCCTTAGGTGGATAGAGATTGAGTCAAAAAGAACCATTCCATTCGACGTCATCGCTCGCGAAGTGTCGCATGAATGGGAGAGCCACGGGATGTCGTTGTCTTTTAAGATCGATCGCGTAGACCAGCTTCCCGACGGTGGACGGGTGATCATTGACTACAAGTCCAAGACGGGCAATAGCTTGGGAGATTGGACTAGGACGCCGATCAAGGCCCCACAATTGCCGTGTTATAGCGAGGTGATTGATGATGTTGTAGCGGTAGCTGTCGCATCAGTAACGAGTGACAAGCCGGGTTACCGGCCTATTGGTGCAGCTATGGGGGTCAGGAGCGATGCAGCGGCTCAGAGAGAGATGGAAGAAAAGGCTGGACTGAGTTGGACTGAATTAAAGCGGCAATGGACAGACGAACTCGACCGGCTAGTGGCTGACTTTATTCGTGGCAGTGCAGTCGCAACGCCGTCAGCCAAGGCCTGCCGCTATTGTGATTACGCTGCAATTTGCCGCGCAAAAGTGCATGACGGTGGCGATGATGGCGAAGAAGCGGATGAGACAGCGCATGACTGATCACGCGATCCGCAAAGAAGTATTGTCGGTGGACCAGAGCTTCTGCGTGACGGCGCCTGCTGGATCAGGGAAGACTAGTCTTCTGACTCAACGCATACTTGCCCTGTTATCTCGGGTTGAGCGACCCGAGCAGATTCTCGCGATCACATTTACCCGAAAAGCGGCAGCCGAAATGCGCAGCCGTGT
>JAYOAN010000033.1:0-12946 GCA_038104285.1 Halieaceae bacterium | reverse complement strand
ACCATATTGCTCCCGGTACGCATTCATATTCTCCAAGCTAGCCTCAAGGCCCGGTTGAGACTCAAGCCAATCGATAATATCGTGCATGTTAATGACGGACGTTACTGTTAAGCCAAGGGTGGCTTGAACTTCCTCAACAGCTGATTGCTCCCCCACACCGCGCTCACAACGATCAAGGCCGATGACAACACCCACGGGATTTGCGCCATGTTCTGTGATGATATCGACGGAGTGACGGATAGCTGTCCCTGCCGTTATCACATCATCAACAATCAGAATATCGCCATCCAACGGAGCGCCCAACAGCACCCCTCCCTCACCGTGTGTTTTTGGCTCTTTTCTATCAAAGGTGATCGCAAGGTCTTTGCCGTAGTCTCTTTGCAGTGCAATACCGGCAGCAGTCGCCAATGGGATGCCTTTATAAGCGGGACCAAAAAGACCATCTAGATTGTTCAGCATTGGCTGTGCAGCTTGAGCGTAACAAGCACCCAAGGTCGCCATCGCCTCGCCCGTTGAAAAAACACCCGCATTGAAAAAGTAAGGACTAACGCGGCCAGATTTCAACGTAAATTCGCCAAACTTTAGCGCCCCAAAGCGAATTGCCAGCTCGATAAACTGATGTTTGCTTTCCGATTCCTGCATCAAAGCGCCCCACTGAAACGCGTAATTAAAATGGTAAAGATTTAACCTGGCGGTGTCCTGGCATTTTAAGTCACGAACCAACTGACGTAGTATACCCCTGTCGGTAATTGGGAAACAGAAATGAAGGTGTTGTCACTGGTGGTAGATGGCCTCGAGCGCGCTCGCGAAGATGGGCTCGTGCCATGGGTATTTGAACAAGGTGCCGACATTATCTGCTTACAAGATACCCGCTGCTCTGAATACTCGCTTACCTCGAATGATTTTTTCCCCAGCGATTATCACGCGTATTTTGCCGACAACTACGATAATCACCGAATCAACGGCGTCGCTATTTACTGTCGCGAAATGCCGAAGGCAATCATGTTTGGCCTGGGTTTCATGGACTACGACCCACTGGGTCTGTATATCCAAGCAGATTACGCTGAATGCAGTGTTGGCAGTATTTTGGTGCCTTCATCGAGGTCAGAAACCGCCGCACAAAAGATGCATTTCCTCAATCAACTGAGCGGACATCTTCAGAAAGTACGTAATAAAAAGCGTGAATTTATTCTCTGCGGTGGTTGGGAGCTCGCGTGGCAACCCAGAGACGCAGAAGAGTCGGGCAACCGACTCGATATACCCGGGTTTAGTAGCGAGGAGAGAGACTGGCTAGGCTCACTTTATAGAAGTGGGTATACCGATGCCTTCCGACAAGTCGACCACGAGGAAGACGATTTCACGTGGTGGCCTGAGGGTGATGACAAGCCGGGCCTTCGAACAGATACTCACATTATCTCCGACGGTCTAGCCGAAAGCGTTACGGCCGCTTACGTCGAGAGCGAAGAGGCCTTCTCTAGTCACGCTCCCGTGATTATCGACTACGACATCAACCTATGATGAAGCAAGTGCAGCTAATTGAGCTGCATGAAGCTCAGCGCCTGCAGCCTCTGCAAGATCTAACAATGCGTTCAATTCGCTTCGGCTGAACACCTGCTCCTCCGCTGTACCCTGAACCTCTATCAGACCACCGTCAGCCAACATAACAATATTCATGTCGCTGTCAGCGGTCGAGTCCTCAGGGTAATCGAGATCTAACACCGGCGTGCCGCGCCACATTCCCACCGACACCGCAGACACCATGCTCTTGAGTGGGTCAGTTTTTAACTCACCCGCACGCTGCAAAGCATTCAGAGCAGAAACCACTGCAACACTCGCCCCTGTGATAGCGGTTGTCCGGGTGCCGCCATCGGCTTGAAGCACATCACAATCAATGGTGATCGTTCGCTCACCAAGCTTTTTCAGATCAATGCTTGCGCGCAGCGATCGGCCGATTAGCCGCTGGATCTCAACAGTCCGCCCACTCTGCTTTCCCCGGACAGCTTCTCTATCGACTCGGGAGTTTGTGGAACCGGGCAGCATACCGTACTCGGCCGTCAACCAGCCCTGCCCTTTGCCCCGCAAAAACCCTGGCACCCCCTCGCTTACAGAGGCAGTACACAAAACGCGCGTATCGCCGAAGGATGCGAGAACACTCCCCGCCGCCTGCTTGGTAAATCCCAGTTCAAACGATACCTCTCGCATTTGATCAGGTCGTCGTCCACTGGGTCTCTCACATGAAGTTACTGTCATTTCTCGCCTTTTTTCTGAGGGGTCTATCGCAATAGATGTTCCCAATCAGTCTACTTGATAGACTAATCACTTTGTTAAACGCTGGAGTATTACATGGCACAAAGCATGACAGGCTTCGCCAATCACACCATGACCCTGGGCGAGTGGAAGCTGTCATTTGAGTGCAAATCTGTCAACAGTCGCTTCCTCGATGTAACACTGAAACTTCCCGAAGCGCTGAAGACAACTGAACCGCAAATCAGGCAGGCGATTAACAACGCTTTGTCCAGAGGCAAAGTCGAGCTGGCTATCCGCCTAGAGCGTGACGACAGCACACCTGAAGCGCGAGTCAACGCGGAGAAGCTTTTGGAGCTTGAAAAGGCATTAAAGACTGTCCGAAACACATTGCCTAATGTGGAGGCGCCATCAGCACTTGATGTGTTGCACATGCCCGGCGTTTGGGTAAGCGAAAAAACAGATGCTGAAAGTCTTGTCGCCAGCTGTCTGGACTGCATACCGGATTTGCTGCGCGCATTAGTTGACCACCGCAAGTTTGAAGGCGCGCGCCTCGAAACGATGCTTAAAGAGCGATGTGTCGCAATCTCACAAATAGTTGCCACGTATCGCGAGGCACTCCCGCAGCTCAATACAGCACATCAGATGAAACTCCGCGAGCGAATTGCTGCGCTTAATGTTGACCACGATGAGAAGCGACTCGAAGAAGAGCTGGCCTATCTTGCAAACAAGTCCGATGTGGCTGAGGAGCTCGATCGGCTTGAGGCACACATTGAGGCAATTTATGAGTCTCTTCAAAGCAACGAACCCTGCGGCAGGCGACTAGACTTTTTAATGCAGGAGCTGAATCGTGAGGCAAATACGCTGGGGTCGAAAACAACCTCACTGACCACGACCAATACCGCAGTAGAGCTAAAAGTGCTGATAGAACAGATGCGAGAGCAGGTACAAAACCTTGAGTGAAATAGAAAAATTCAGCGGTCAACTCTATGTAGTCTCGGCCCCGAGTGGCGCGGGAAAGACATCGCTCGTCAAGGCACTTGTTGACGGTAACGACGCGCTGGCTGTCTCGGTTTCGCACACCACACGGGCGAAGCGCCCGGGAGAAGTCGACGGTATTAACTATCACTTTGTGTCGGTAGCTGAATTCAATGACCTCAAAGATCATGGTGGCTTTTTCGAGTGGGCACAGGTGTTCGATAACTTTTACGGCACCAGTAAGCAGGGTGTGATCGAGCAGTTAAATCAGGGCATGGATGTCATATTGGAAATCGATTGGCAGGGCGCCGCTCAGGTAAAACAACACATGCCGGACGCCGTCACTATTTTTATTCTGCCGCCATCCACCGCCGCATTGCGCGAACGCTTAACAGGGCGAGGACAAGATGACTCGAGTGTTATCGAGAGGCGAATGCAGTCGGCGCGAGATGAGATTTCACACTATGGTGAGGCGGACTATGTTGTCTTAAACGATCGCTTTGAGACCGCGCTCATTGACCTGCAAGCCATCATCAAAAGCCAGCGATTGTCTCAACGCCACCAATCAATGCGGCTGACCTCAGTCATAAATGATTTGCTAGGTTGATGGCGTCAGACCAAGTATCGACAACTACGGCGTGCAGCCGATATACTGCGCGCCCGTTTAATTTCAGGAAATCCGCATGGCACGCGTAACCGTTGAAGACTGCCTCGACAACGTCGATAACCGATTCGAACTTGTACTATTGGCTGCTAAGCGCGCTCGGCAGCTGAGCACAGGCGGCAAAGATGCGCTCGTGGAAGTCGATTCAGACAAAGCAACCGTACTGGCGCTTCGTGAAATTGCTGAGGGTTTAATTACACCCGACGTAATGGCTCGCGAGCACGAGCTAGAAGCAGAAGAAGAGTTCGCTGCTAGCTTCGAGACCCCCGTACTTTAAGTAGCCAGGCCAAGGCTGAAAAGCTAGGACACGTGTCAACGCCGCTACAAGCACTAGGAGCCTCACTCACCGACGTCTCTCGTCGGTTGCGGCTCCAAACAACCTCACGACCTCAACTCCTTCCAACACATAACCAACGACAGTCTCTAACTGGCTTCGAGGACGTACTGAATAGCTACTTACCTCCCGAGCAGGTGAGTACGATAAAGCGCGCCTACTACTACGCTGAACAGGCGCACTATGGTCAGGCGCGACGCACAGGTGAGCCCTACGTAACGCATCCGTTAGCAGTTGCTACCGTGTTAGCGCGAATGCACATGGATCACGAGAGCATCATGGCAGCGCTACTGCATGATGTGATCGAAGATACTGGGGTTTCTAAGGAAGACATACGAACGCAGTTTGGTGAGGAAGTTGCCGACTTGGTCGATGGTGTAAGTAAGCTCACCCACGTCGAATTTGACAGTGCGGAAATAAAGCAGGCCGAAAACTTTCAAAAAATGGCACTGGCGATGGCGCGAGATATTCGCGTGATCCTCGTGAAGCTAGCGGATCGGCTACATAACATGAGGACTTTAGGAGCACTCAAACCCGAGGCCAAAAAACGCATTGCCAACGAAACACTCGATATTTATGCACCGATAGCAACCCGACTGGGTATGAACGAAGTGCGTATGGAGTTTGAGGATCTTGGCCTGCGGACGCTGTATCCGATGCGAGCCCAGCGGATCGAAGCTGCGCGCGAAGCCGCGCGCGGTCGTCGTAAGCAGCTCATTGAGGACATTACGGAGCAGCTCGAGCAAGCGCTCGCACGCGACCATATTGAAGGGAAGGTCATTGGACGCGAGAAACACCTCTATAGCATTTATTCGAAAATGCGAGAAAAGCGAAAATCCTTTTCCGACATCATGGATATCTTCGCCTTTCGTGTCATTGTTGACGATGTCGACGCCTGCTACCGCAGTCTGGGTGTCGTTCATTCACTGTACAAGCCGGTGCCGGGCGAGTTTAAAGATTACATCGCCATCCCCAAGGCCAATGGCTATCAATCACTTCATACCGTTCTTAGAGGCATGCACGGTGTGCCAATTGAAATCCAGATTCGTACGCGCGACATGGAAGATATGGCCAACAACGGTATCGCCGCTCACTGGCTGTATAAAAGCAATCAGGACACCGCCAATATTCCACAAATGCGCGCTCGCGAGTGGGTTAAAGGTCTGCTTGAGATGCAACAAACGGCGGGTAACTCACTCGAATTTATCGAGAGTGTCAAAGTCGACCTGTTCCCAGACGAGGTTTATGTCTTTACACCTCGTGGCGAAATTATGGAACTTCCAAAAGGGGCCTGTGCCGTTGATTTCGCTTATGCGGTACATACTGATGTCGGTAATCGTTGCGTCGCTTGCCGAATCAATAACCAATTGGCTCCGTTGTCAGAACCGCTTGAAAGCGGCGTAAACGTAGAAATCGTTACCTCACCGGCGGGCAGGCCAACCCCCTCATGGCTGAACTTCGTCGTGACTGCGCGTGCGCGGTCTCAGATTCGACATTTTCTGAAACAACAGCAGCATGAAGACTCGGTCGCGCTGGGACAAAAACTATTAACCAAAGCTGTGGCAGCACTCTCGCCCGATGACATTATTGACAATAGCGCCATTAAAGATCGCGTTGAAGAGCATTACCCAGGATCGGACTACAACACTATTCTCACCGACATAGCGCTAGGTAATCAGCTACCGCAAGTTGTGGCAGCAGTGCTACTGGGCCAGTCGGGTGCATCGTTAGAAAACGATCAGAGCGCGATGGAGATAAAGGGCACCGAGGGCTACGTTCTGGTCTATGCTAAGTGCTGCTGTCCACTACCGGGTGATCCGATTGAGGGCTTCCTTAGCCCCGACCGTGGTTTGGTTGTGCACCGCGAGAACTGTCGAAACCTTGATGATTTACGTGAGCAACCAGAACGCCTAATGCCGTTACGATGGGACGATCAGATCGAGGGCACGTACCCAGTTGCTTTGAGAATTGAAATGGCCAATCAGCGCGGCATGATCGCCACGCTAGCAACAAAACTCAGCGCCATTGGCCTTAATATTGAGCGGATCTCCACTCAGGATGAGTCGGTGCATTTCTCGAATATCATCATCGAACTGCAGCTCAATAGTCGGGTTCACTTAGCTCGCGTCATGAAGCGCATTCGCGTTATGGAAGGCGTCCGCAAAGTCGTTCGCTACAGTCGACGCTAATCACATCACAGTTTGATCACCACAGGTAAAACCATGAACAATCGCGCAGTTATTAGCACAGCAGCCGCTCCATCGGCCATTGGCCCTTACTCTCAGGCGGTAAAAGTGGGCAACACCGTCTGGATTTCGGGCCAAATCCCACTGGATCCCGAAACGATGGAAATTGTTGCTGGCGGCATCGAGGCGGAAACCCGTCAGGTTTTTACAAACTTACAAGCGATTGCAGAAGCCGCTGGTGGGAGCCTAGATAACTCAGTGAAAATCAACATCTCACTTACCGACTTAGATAACTTCCAAGTCGTCAACGGGGTGATGGCCGAGGTCTTCAATGAGCCGTACCCTGCGCGAGCCTGTGTGCAAGTTGCAGCGCTACCGAAAGGCGTGCAGGTTGAGATCGAAGCCATTCTCGCTATTTAATCGACTGTTTTTCGATCGATCGCTCTTCGATAACACATTCTTTAATAAGAAGCGTGGCTTTCCTGCAGAACTGAGAGCCATGCTATGCGGGTGATTGTCTCAACGCTTCTCTGTAGCCCTCACGGAAGCTCGGGTACCGAAGCGAAAAACCTAATGCTTGAAGCTTGGCGTTACTGACTCGCCGATTAGCACGGGGCTGGTTATCGCGTTGCTCCATTGGCTCACGACCAAGCTGTTGAAAACACCAAGCCTCCAGCTCCGCTGTCGTCACCGGGGCGTTGTCGTTTAGGTTAAGCGTCGCCGGCAGGCGCTGGTCCTGAAGATCACGTTTTATCAGCTCAGCAATGACACTCGCTGCATCATCTCTGTGAATCCGGTTGGTAAAGCCGCTGCCGATCCGCGAGGACAAACCCTCGAGTATTGGCCGCAACATAATCGGGTTCGCACCGTCATAAAGACCACTTGGTCGAACTACCGTGGTGTTGGCGTGTCGCCGAAAGCACGCCTCACCCGACAGTAGGGCATCGACAAACGGGTCGCCGACCGCCAACGGTGAGTCCTCATCTATCCAGCCACCAGATCGCTCCGCATAAACACGGGTTGACGATACGAAGATGGCCCTTCGGGCCTTACTCAGTAAGCCCACTCCAGCAATATTCTCCGCAGCTTTTGCATAGCCTTTTTGATAACCCTCGACATCACGACTGCCGGGCACGGGTGTGAAAATCAGGTAGTCGGGCTTAATTTCGGCGGCGTTTGCCAGGCCCTCAAGCGATCCATAATCTCCATAAACGCCGTGGCTCAACGCATCGGGCAAGCGTTCAGGGCGGCGCGAAACACCGATCACGTCAGCGATTGCCAGAAGGTGAGGCAGGGCACGTTTAGCGAGATCACCGAAACCTATGAACATTACCGTTGGAGTCTTCACCTGTGTACCTTCGTCCCGCTATTATCAGAAGGAAAGGTAACCGAAGCTCAGTGTGTCGAACAATATTCTTCAACTGCCACTCCGACAATTTAAAGGCGTTGGCCCAAAAGTTTTCAGCAAGCTTGAGTCCATGGGGCTTAAGACAGTTGAAGACTTACTGTTTCACTTTCCGCTCAGGTACCAAGACAAAACTCGGCTTACTTGCGTAGGCGAGCTAAGGGAAGGAGTCGATGCGGTAGTAAGAGGCACGATACGGGCCTCCGGTATTGCCAAAGGCCGGAGACCTACCCTGATCGTCAAAGTAGACGATGGCACCGGATTGGTTACTTTACGTTTCTTCCACTTTCGTCGAGCACAAGCACTTCAGCTGAAAGTCGGCGATACCATTACGCTCTTTGGGCAACCGCGGCTCGTGGGGGGTGCCCCCGAATTTGCGCATCCTGAATATGCCGTTGGCGACCGAGAACCACAATTAGAGGAAGCACTGACACCGGTCTATCCGGTCACCGAAGGTATGGGTCAGTCCACTATGCGCAACTTGACGCAACAAGCCCTGACATACCTGACCCAGAACCCACCCGAGGACCTTCTTACCGACCACCCCAGTGACAGCCCATCGATTGCAGATTCGATCAAATTCCTGCACCGCCCGCCACCCATGGCTAATATTTCAGCCATTATTGCCGGCGAACATCCAGCACAACTGCGTTTAGCACTAGAAGAGCTTGTTGCGCATCAAATATCACTGCTGTCTCGACGTGCGCGAACACATCAAAAAACAGCCATATCGGTAACCTCAAAAGGAAAGCTTGCTTCGGCTATTACAGCTGAACTTCCCTTTGAGCTAACAGCGGCTCAGACGAGGGTCTGCTCAGAGATCTTGGCTGATCTGTGCAAATCGACGCCGATGCTACGTCTATTGCAAGGTGATGTTGGCTCGGGAAAAACACTTGTTGCTGCTTTAACGGCTTCGCATATGGTTGAAGCAGGGCATCAAGTGGCCTTAATGGCACCGACAGAGCTGCTTTCCGAGCAACATTTTTCTGGCTTCCAGAAGTGGTTCGAGCCTTTGGGGATAAAGGTTCTATGGCTCACCGGGCAGGTAAAGGGCAGAACACGAAAAACAGCGCTTGAAAGTATCGAGGCGGGCGAAGTGGATATCGTTATTGGGACACATGCCTTATTTCAGGACACGGTTGCTTTCAAGTCCTTGGGGCTTGTGCTTGTCGACGAGCAACACCGTTTTGGTGTCAATCAACGGCTGTCACTCACACAACGAGGGTTAAACGAAGTCACCCCGCACCAACTCACGATGACCGCCACACCGATTCCCAGAACGCTCTCGATGGTCGCCTACGCTGATTTGGACTGTTCGACCATCGACGAGCTACCTCCGGGTCGCAAGCCCATAACGACCGTGCTGATCGATAATGAACGCCGGCAAAGCGTTATCGAGCGTGTTGGAAATGCCTGTCAACAAGGCCGACAAGCCTACTGGGTGTGTGCACTGATTGAAGAGAGTGAAGCGCTGGAGGCCAACGCAGCCGAAGTCACGGCAGAACAACTAACCGAGGCGCTTCCCACTCTCCGAATCGGGCTGCTGCATGGCCGTATTTCTAGCCAAGAGAAGGCGGCAATAATGGCCTCTTTTGCTACTGGCGACTTGGATATTTTGGTGGCCACCACGGTCATCGAAGTGGGCGTCGACGTTCCCAACGCCAGCCTGATGATCATTGAAAATGCTGAGCGATTTGGGCTTGCCCAGCTTCACCAGTTGCGAGGTCGAGTAGGGCGTGGTGCCGTTGAGAGTCACTGCTTGCTGATGTACCAATCGCCACTCAGTCAAACCGCTCGCGATAGGCTGACGGTTATGCGCGAGTCTCAAGATGGCTTTGTATTGGCCGAAAAAGACCTCGAGATCAGAGGACCCGGTGAGGTTTTGGGTACACGGCAAACTGGCGTCTCTTCGTTTCGCGTTGCTCAATTACCCGAGCACGACCATTTATTGGAGGAGGCGCAAGCCATGGCCTCGAATCTAGTGAGTACAGACCCCGCTCGCGCAGAAAAAATTGAGCAGCGCTGGACCCGCACGCTCGAGGCTTTTGCACATGTTTAATGACGATCGCAGTTCTTAATCACTGCCAACAGCTTCTTGCAGTCACTTTTTACGGATACCATTCACAGCTATTGGTATAGGCTTTACATCATGACTGCGCCCACATCCGGAAAGTTCGCTGCTTTGCTACGCGTCATGCGTTTTGATAAGCCAATTGGTACGTACTTGCTCTTAGCACCCGCGCTCTGGGGACTTATTATTGCCTCATCAGGCCTACCAACGCCCTTCCTTTTCATCACGTTTGTTGTGGGCGCTTTTGTTATGCGCTCTGCAGGCTGTACCACCAACGACCTAACCGACAGAAACTTAGACGGATTCGTTGAAAGAACACGCAGTAGACCGTTGGTCACAGGTGAGGTATCCGTTTTTGAGGCAATGAGTTTGCTGGTTTTACTCCTCGCCATTGCACTTTGGTTGGTCGTCCAGATTAATTGGCTAACGGTTCAGCTCTCGATCATTGGTGCCATCCTGACAGTCATTTACCCCTTTATGAAGCGGATAACCCACCTGCCGCAAGTTGTGCTGGGCGCAGCTTTCTCCTGGAGTATCCCGATGGCGTTCGCTGCAGCACAAAACCAGTTACCCACTGGCCTTTGGTGGTTATTTGCGGCAAATCTATTGTGGGTGGTTGTGTATGACACACAGTATGCAATGGTGGATCGCGAGGATGACCTTGAAGTTGGCATCAAATCTACTGCCATCCTATTCGGCGAGGCAGACACGTGGATTATCTTGTTACTGCAGCTATTTTGTTTGATGTGCTTTGTAGCCACCGGCATCAGCTTTGATCTTGGCGCCATTTATTATGTCTCCATAGCCCTAGTTGCCGGTCTATTTCTGCGCCACCAACAGCTTATTGGTGATCGATCGCGCGAAAAATGTTTTCAAGCGTTTAACGAAAGCAAATGGATTGGTCTCATTGTCGCTGCAGGTCTGCTGGGACACTTTGCGGTCCACCCCGTATAAGTAACGTTGAAAACAACCCGGTAGCCGCGTGGAACTTCGAATTTTTCCGAATGTAAAAGACCTTCCATCTGATGAATGGGCGCAGGCATTTTCATCGGGCTATCCCTTCCTGAAGCAACGTTTTTTGGCAGGATTGGAATCGTCGGGCAGCACGAGCGGTAACTCGGGCTGGCAAAACTGCCACCTCATGTTAAGCGAGGGTGATGCACCTCTGGCAATGGCACCTGGATTTCTCAAGAGCCATAGCTACGGTGAATACGTGTTTGATTGGTCCTGGGCGGACGCTTGGCATCGAAGTGGGCTTGAGTACTACCCCAAGCTGGTGACCGCTGTTCCCTTCACGCCGGCAAGCGGTCCACGTATTTGGACCGACGAAAACGCCGAGCACGCGCTACCCAGCTTTGTTGGCGCGGTCACCCATTGGTGTGAGTCAGAGAAAATATCGAGCTGGCACATTCTATTTCCGGAAGAAGAGGCGTCACACGAATTAGCTGATCTCGGCTTAGTTCAACGAATGACCACGCAGTTTCATTGGTTTAACCGTGGCTATTCCTGCTTCGATGACTTTTTAAGTGAATTTAATAGCCGAAAGCGCAAAGCGCTCAAAAAGGAGCGGGCAGCTATGGCCGCTCAGAACCTACGGTTATTTACCAAAACAGGGGCTGAGATCTCCGAGAGTGACTGGGCGTTCTTCTATTACTGTTACCAAACGACCTATTTGAAGCGCAGTGGTCACGAGGGCTACTTAACCGGCGATTTCTTCACTGAGGTCTGTCCTTCATTAGGTGAAGACACCGTCATGGTCATCGCACATGAAGGCGAAAACCCGGTTGCCGCAGCGCTTTATTTTGTCGATCACAACACACTATACGGGCGTTATTGGGGCTGTTTAAAAGAGTTTGATTTCTTGCATTTTGAGGCCTGCTACTACCGAGGTATCGAATACTGCATAGAGAACGGGCTGTCGCGTTTCGACCCGGGCGCCCAAGGCGAACACAAGATTCAGCGAGGCTTTGAGCCAACGCTAACGTATTCAAATCACTGGATCGGTGAGCCAAGGCTCAAAGATGCCGTCGCTGACTTTTGCCGGCGAGACTGCGACCATGTCCGCCGATATCGCGATGAGGCGGCAACCTTACTCCCCTTTAAACAGCAGAGCTCTTAAGCCGGCGCTCCATCACGCAAGAACACCCATTGATCACCCTTGGACTCGGCTTCGCTGTAGTAATAACCCGCTTCGGCAAAGGATTTTAATGCTTCGGGTTCGGTGATGCGGTTATCAATGATGTATCTCGCCATGATGCCGCGCGCCTTCTTGGCAAAGAACGAGATCATCTTGTACTGGCCGTTCTTAAGGTCCTTGAACTGCGGCGTAATGACATCTGCGTTGAGCAGTTTAGGCTTCACCGCCTTGAAGTACTCGTTAGAAGCAAGATTAATCAAGACGTCTGTTTTCGCGCTGGCTAGATCATCGTTCAATGTATCCGTTAACTGCGCACCCCAAAACTCATAGAGGTTTTTACCGCGCTGATTTGCAAACTTCAGTCCCATCTCAAGACGGTAGGGCTGCATCAGGTCAAGCGGGCGGAGAAGACCGTACAGTCCCGACAGAATGCGGAGCCGATCCTGCGCAAAAGTGAGATCGTCCTCGGACAGTGTATCTGCCTGCAACCCCGTGTATACATCGCCCTTAAAAGCCAGGACGGCCTGTTTAGCATTATCTGACGTGGACTCGGCTTGCCAGTTCATGAATCGCTCGTGATTCAAGTGAGCGATCTGCTCGCTTACACCCATCAAGCTACGAATATCATCCGGGTTAAGGCCTCTCGCGTCCTCAACAAGAAGCGCTGACTGATCCATGAACCTCGGCACAGTGGATGACTGAGTAATTGGCGCCGTGTCGTAATCAAGTGTTTTTGCGGGTGACAGTACAGTAAGCACGATGATTCTCTCTGCAATTGCTGTTCACTCGATGATAACCTTCAACGTCGTCTTGAGAAACGGGTTAACACAGTGAACTACTGGGCAACTTTTGCGCAGACCATCAACCACGCTAATCGCGCAATTGGCAGTGGTGTTGCGTATGCCAGTATTGCGATGGCACTTGTCA
>JAYOAN010000200.1:0-2516 GCA_038104285.1 Halieaceae bacterium | reverse complement strand
GCCCACTCAAGAAGCTTACCGAGCATGATTTCGATCATCTCAGCATCGAGAGAGTTAAGGATTCGAGGCACATTCAGGGTCAATCGACCCACACGTCGATCGCCCTCTCCTAAGGTTGAAACAATGACTACGTCTTCACTCATCGGTTTTTCCACTCGGGTGTTCGTTTTTCCAAAAAGGCGTTGACGCCTTCCCTTTGATCTTCGGTAGAGAACAACGCGACGAACTCGTTGCGCTCTGCCACCAATCCGGCGCCAATCGATATGTCTCGCGCCGAATGAATAAGCCTTTTACAGGCGGCGATCGATGTTGGACTTTGATCCGCCGCACGTTTCGCCAAATCAATAGCTGCCGGCAGCGATGCACCCTGCTCGACGACCTCCTCCACAAGACCAAGCGTCAACGCTTTATCAGCCGATACCCGCTCGCCACAGAGAATCATACGCTTCGCCCACCCTTCGCCAACGAGCTGCGCTAGGCGCTGAGTACCGCCCGCACAAGGGAGCAAACCAACCCGAGCCTCAGGTAAGGCAAGTGCTGCGTGCGACTCCGCGATGCGAATGTCACAGGCCAGCGCCACTTCCAATCCACCGCCCATGGCGTAACCATTAATGGCTGCTATTGATACGCCGCGGTAATCCGCAAGCGTCTCGAAGGCAGCGCCGAAGGCATCACCCATTGCACCCGCAGCAACAGGGTCGCCACTGGCAAACTGGTTCAAGTCAGCACCCGCTGAGAAAAACTTCTCCCCTTGACCCGTAATGACCAGCGCTCGAACGTCAGCCATCGCGTTGAGCTTGTTCACAACTGCCTCGAGTGCGGGAAGGCTCTCGAGATCCCAAGTATTCGCTGAAGGATTGTTTATCGTGACCGTGGCAATGCCATCTTCAATGGCTACCAATACCTTCTCGCTTGGACTGACATTCATTGAATTACCTCCAGCGCACCGTCCATTAGCGCTTGTCGTGAAATGATGACCCGCATGATTTCGTTGGTCCCCTCAAGAATTTGGTGCACGCGCGTATCGCGAACATAGCGCTCCATCGGATACTCACGGATGTAACCGTAGCCGCCGAATAGTTGCAGTGCGTCGTTACAGATCTTGAAACCCGCATCGGTTGCGAAGCGTTTCGCCATGGCGCAGTACGTTGGCGCGCTCGCGTCTTTGTTATCGAGCTTGCTCGCTGCCAATCGAATCATCTGACGTGCTGCAACCAACTCGGTGAGCATGTCAGCAATCTGGAATTGTGTATGCTGAAACCCTGCAATCGTTGAGTCGAACTGTTTGCGATCCTGTACGTAGGCTGTGGCATCGACAATCGCCTGCTGAGCCGTGCCGACTGAGCACGTCGCGATATTAATCCTTCCACCATCGAGGCCTTCCATCGCGATGGAGAATCCCTGCCCCTCTTCACCCAGACGGTTGACGGCAGGCACACAGACATCATCGAAGCTTATTTGACGGGTCGGCTGTGCATTCCATCCCATCTTGTGTTCTTTCTTGCCATAGCTAATGCCCTCAAGGTCTGCTGGCACTAAAAACGCAGTTATCCCACGAGCACCCGAATCGCCCGTTCGCGCCATGACTACAAGCACGTCAGTATCACCTGCACCCGAGATGAACACCTTGCTGCCCGATAGGCGATACACATCACCATCGCGCTTGGCCGACGTTCGAAGCGACGCTGCGTCAGAACCGGCTCCCGGCTCGGTCAAACAATACGACGCGAGCTTCTCCCCAGCAACGAGCGCAGGACACCACGCATCAATCACCGACTGCTGGCAATATTTGCCGATCATCGCCGTTGCCATGTTGTGAATGGTCAGAAAGGCGGCTGTGGTAGTACATCCCCGTGCTAGCTCTTCAACGATCAAACTCGCATCAAGTCGCGACATGCCGAGACCACCGGCTTCTTCTGGCGTGTACATGCCCATAAAGCCAAGGTCACCCGCGGCTTTCAGTGCAGCTTTTGGAAAAATTGACTCCTCATCCCATTGCGCCGCATGCGGACGAAACTCCGACTGCGCAAATTCTCGCGCACTGGACGCATACGCCCGTTGCTCTTCGCTTAATTCGAAATCCATAGCCATTGATCTCTCATGCTTCTGAGGCCGGTAGTCTAATCCATGAACACACAGGGCAGGGATATCTTTGTGCCAACTCGGCGTCACAGGTTGTTAGTCGACGGTCTTACCGTCCTTTCATTCATTCATTCAAAAAATCTGCACACTTCTCTCGACCGCTCTGCGGAGGGAGTTCGCGATTGCAGCGCACGGTGGTATTGTCTGTTTAAGCCTGTAAGCTCGCAAAACAATACGATTTTTATTCATTGAAAATAACAACAAATGTCTAAGCTCGAAGACACGACCGTCGCTTTTGCACACACTATCGAAAAGTTGGGGACTGAAGAGTTCATTCCCGCCCTTGCCGATACCTTGTGCACGTTTGCGAATGCCGACGACGCTACTGTCATCGTCTACGGCTACGAGCAAATGCCCTCGGTCGCCTTTGCCCG
>JAYOAN010000199.1:0-2537 GCA_038104285.1 Halieaceae bacterium | reverse complement strand
CCAAATGATCGATATTTAGGGATCGAAGTTCATACTCCGGGCGTTGGTAAGCTCTTATCGGAAGTCGATAAACGCGGTATCACCAATCTAAAAGTGTTCGCCGAGGACGCGGTTCAGGTGCTGGAGGATGCGATTCCGCCGCATTCCATCGATTTGCTGCAGATCTTCTTTCCTGATCCTTGGCATAAAAAGCGCCATCATAAGCGGCGATTAATACAGCCTGACTTTGTCGAGCTTATCGTCAGTCGCCTTTCCAACCACGGGCGATTGCATCTAGCGACGGATTGGCAGCCCTATGCAGAACACATGATGGAAGTACTGTCGGCTAACACCGCACTCAGCAACACCGCTGGTCCGGGCAATTATATTCCGCGTCCTGATTCGCGCCCCGAAACGAAGTTCGAGCGCAGAGGTCATCGGTTAGGCCATGGGGTATGGGACTTGATGTTCGAGAAAGCGGCGTTAGATTGCACTTAAGCTCGCAAGTCCTTCAAAAGAAAGATTCAACGACCGAATCTAGGTAGCGGTATCCAAGAGGTGTTGTCGCTAATCTTTCGCCATCGTTCACCATCAGCCCGCGCGCCTCAAGTGATTCAAGCGTGCTGCTAATCGACTCGTGAGCTTTACCCGTCCGCTCGCTTAGCAGCTTGAGTGGTGCGCCGTTACGCAGGCGCAGGGTGTTCATCATAAACTCACCGACAATATCCTCGCCTGGAATGGCAGTGAGCGTGTTGATGCGCGAGGTTGTGGTTGAGCGTCCAAATTCTTTTAAGTAATGAGCTGGATGTCGCGTCCGTTGAAATCGGAAAACACGATCGCCGACGCTAACCTTGCCGTGAGCCCCTGCGCCAATGGCTAAGTAATCACCAAACAGCCAGTAATTTAAATTGTGGCGGGACTCCTCGCCTTCCCTACTCCATGCCGATACTTCGTATTGATGAATATCTGACTTTGCAAGTAATTCGCGAACCCTTTCCTGCCAGGGTTCAATGGCATCTGCCTCGGGAAGTGCTGGCGGCTTTGACCAAAACGCGGTGTTTCGCTCGATCGTGAGTTGATACCAAGACAGGTGTGATACGCCAAAGCTTAAGGCCGTCTCCACGTCCAAAATCGCCTCGGTACGCGTCTGATTTTCCAGGCCATACATCAGGTCAATATTGAGGCGCTCAAACCCCGACGCAAACGCCATATCGATCGCGGCCTTGGCCTCGTCGCTACTGTGGATTCGGCCAAGGTGTTTCAATTTGTCATCGTCGAAGCTTTGAACGCCGATGCTCAGTCGGTTAACCCCAGCTTCCTTGTAAGCCTTATATTTTGCTGACTCGGCACTACCAGGATTGCTTTCGAGGGTGATCTCGCAGCCGTCAGCAACTGAAACTCGGGATCTGACACCCTTTAGGATTTCGTCGATTGCGGTTGCCGAAAATAAGCTGGGTGTGCCGCCACCAAAGAAGATCGTCGATATCGGTCGGCCATCCACTAAATCACGTTGCTGATCAAGATCATTGAGTAATGCCGAAACATAGAGCGGTTCAACGTCCGGACTGTAATTTTCGTGCGAATTAAAATCGCAGTAAGGGCATTTCCTTTCGCACCACGGAATGTGGATATACAGGGAAAGCGGAATAGCCGGCTTCACAAAAAGTCGTTTAGTTTCGGAGCGAGCGCGGTTAGTGCAAGCGCGCGATGGCTCAAAGACTGCTTTTCATCGCGGGTCATTTGTGCAGCTGTGATATCGAAGCCGTTCGGGATGAATAACGGGTCGTAGCCAAAGCCCCCATCGCCTGCAGGTGTCTCCGCGATTCTTCCGTACCAGCGTCCCTCAGCGATGATGGGCATAGGATCATTGGCGTGTTTGACCAGCGCGATCACCGCGACATAGAAAGCGTTTCTACCTGCGCCTTCGACGCCATCAAGTGCGCGCAATAGTTTTTCATTGTTGGCGGTATCGCCCTTACCTGAATACCGCGCAGAATAGATACCGGGCGCCCCATTGAGCGCTGGAACGACAATACCCGAATCATCAGCCATTGCCGGCTTATTCGTTTTTTCTGACGCGTGACGCGCCTTGATCAGGGCGTTTTCAATGAACGATAAGCCGGTTTCGTCCGCGTCTGCTACGCCAAACTGGGCCTGTGGTACCACTTCTAAACCCAGCTTTGAGAACAGCTGTTCAAACTCTCTGAGCTTACCCGCGTTGTTGCTCGCCAAAACAAACGCCATTGGGATTTACTCCTGGCGCCACAGCTGCGTTTGAAACTTATATTTATAGGCCTTGTCAGCGCCTTCAGGTGTAAAAGTGAATTCGAAGAACCGATACTCTCGGTCAAGGAACTCGAAAGGCACTAGATAGTAGGTTGCTCGGCCCTCTTTGACCTCTTTTACCTTCATATCACCGCCCGTAATTAAGTCCCAGGTTTTACCCTCGATCTCCATTGGCCGCCCCTCGATATCACCCGCGTCTGCGTCTCGGACTGACAAGGTAAGCATGGCTTTATCCTTGCCGCGAGGGATACCAAACTCAGCCGCAATCTCGG
>JAYOAN010000198.1:0-2545 GCA_038104285.1 Halieaceae bacterium | reverse complement strand
TGAAAACCATTAGCTTCACGAACAGTCCATGGCGATTTGATCGTGCGTTACTTAGCCAATACCTCGGCGACTCGTGTATCGAAATCATCAATGATTTTGCTGCCGTAGCCCGAGCGCTGCCTGCACTTACCGCGGGCGATGTGGAGCAAATTGGTGCCGGTGAGTCACAGCCTAATAAGCCCATGGTCTCTATTGGACCCGGTACGGGCACAGGTGTTGCCACCGTCGTCTTCGACGAGACCGGAAAAACTGTCATTTTAGAGGGTGAAGGTGGGCATGTGGATTTTGCACCGATCACCGATATGGAATTTGAGGTGCTCAAGCACTTGCGCGCACGCTTCGGTCGCGTGTCTATCGAGCGACTGTTGTGCGGAGCCGGCATCGTCAATATTTACCAAGCGCTCGCTGCCATTAGAGGCCAACACGCGGAGTTCGAGTCGCCCGGGGAAATTGGCGCTGCCGCGCAAAAGGACAACCCACTAGCCAGTGAAGCAATGGCTATGTTTTTCGCTGTGCTTGGATCGTCAGCCGGAAATCTCGCGCTTACCTCGGGTGCCATGGGTGGCGTTTTCATCGCAGGCGGTATTGCACCGCGATACATCGATCTGCTTCGCCGCAGCGATTTTCGTGCGCGGTTCTTAGCGAAAGGCCGTTTCGCTGACTACACAACCAACATCGGCACCTATGTCATAACTCATGAAGACCCAGGGCTGCTCGGTGCAGCGCAGTGGCTGGGAGATAAAGCCTAAATGACCGCTTCCTATGAATTTCTCGACACATCTCCGGTTATTCCGGTCATTGCGATCGAGGCGATTGAACACGCAGTTCCACTCGCTGAGGCCTTGGTCGCCGGCGGCATCATCAATCTCGAGGTAACGCTGCGAACTCAGTATGGACTCGACGCGATACGACTGATCAGTGAGCAAGTGCCGGGCGCCAATGTGGGTGTTGGCACGGTTTGCTCGGCCGGTGAATTCGATGCGGCAGTTGATGCTGGCGCCTCTTTCGTCGTGTCACCAGGCCAGTCGGACGAATTGTTCGAGCGTGCCCTGCTGACTGATGTACCTTTCTTACCGGGTGCGGTTACCGCCACCGAGGTAATGGCCGCAAAGTCTGCCGGCTTCACTATTTTGAAGTTTTTTCCTGCGGGAACATCGGGCGGTGCGGCCGCTATCAAGGCGTTTAGTGGCCCGTTTGCGGATATTCAGTTCGTGCCAACGGGCGGCATCAAACCTGAAAACGCCCATGAATATCTGTCGCTTTCCAACGTGAGAGCGGTAGGCGGCACTTGGTTAACGCCAATTGATCTAATTAACAGTGGTCGATGGGACGAGATTGAAGCCATTGCTCGTCAAGCGTCATCACTGAACGCATAGCTGGGGGACCATTAATATGGCAGCTGTAGACCTAATCATTTTCGGCGCTTCCGGAGATCTTTCTGCGAGAAAACTATTTCCCGCACTGTTCCAGTTAGAACGTCTCAACCTTCTCGAGGAAGACCTTCGCATTGCGGCCGTCGCGAGAACGCAACAGTCACTCGATGAGTTTTTACCGGCCCTCAAGGGCAAGATGTCCTCATACATGGGAAACGACGCACCCACTGAAGAGGAATGGGCGAGCTTCACGAAACGGTTTAGCTACGTAGCCGTCAATTTCTCAGAGCCTGAGCAATACGGAGCGCTGAGAGATTGGCTGGATGACGAGCGTGTGAGCCTATTTTACTTTGCAACACCACCGTCGCTCTTCGCCCCGATCTGTGAGCACCTAAGCACAACTAATTGCCTCGCAGGTGACTGCAGAATCGTGGTCGAGAAACCGATTGGTGAGAATCTCGAATCATCGGTCAAAGTGAATGAGACGCTAGCAAAGTACTTCAATGAAAAAGCGATCTACCGTATCGATCACTACTTGGGTAAGGAGACCGTACAGAATCTCCTTGTCCTGCGTTTTGCTAACAGCTTTATCAATAGTCAGTGGGACAACACCTGCATTGACCACGTTCAAATCACCGTCGGCGAGGTGGTGGGTATCGAAGGTCGTTGGTCTTACTACGATAAGGTCGGACAGCTGCGGGATATGGTACAGAACCACCTCATGCAGCTCATGTGCCTGGTTGCCATGGAGCCACCAAACTCATTGGAAGCTGAGAGCATTCGTGACGAGAAAGTGAAGATTGTTCGCGCATTGCGGCGAATCGATGCGCAGTCTGTCACTGAGAAAGTGGTGCGAGGTCAGTACATCAATGGATGGATACGCGGCACGGCGGTCCCAGGTTATCTAGATGAAGACGGCTGTGAGATGGATAGCAGCGATACCGAAACTTACATCGCCATCAAAGCGCACATTGATAACTGGCGCTGGTCGGGTGTTCCGTTCTATCTCCGAACGGGGAAGCGCCTGCCAGAAAAAGTCACTGAAATCGTGATTCAGTACAAAAGCCTACCGCATAACATCTTCGGCACGGGCGCTAACATCCCAAACAAGCTTGTGATTCGTCTGCAGCCCAACGAGGGTATCGAGCTCAGCATGGTCTCGAAGAAGCAGA
>JAYOAN010000032.1:0-13307 GCA_038104285.1 Halieaceae bacterium | reverse complement strand
CGAGAAGTCGATCAATGGTGATCGCATCAACAGGGAACATTTCACCCACGAGTGCGACGGTTGGCTTGTCTTTTTGGGACTCGCTTTGTACTGGGCGAGCAACCGGTCCTGCCTCGATCTCACCGCGCGCATACTCGAGCATAGCTCCGGCAAGAACGTCCTTCGCTTCGGCGTGTGTGGGGACACCAAAACCAGGTACGTCGATACCGACGATTCTCACGCCGTTAATCTCCTTCGGGAGAAGATCTAGGGGGACCCCGGAGGCAGTCGGAACGCATAGATTGATAATGATGACTGCGTCATTGGCCTGAGGGTCTGCAAGATCGTGAGCAGCCTCTCGAATATCTTCGAAAAGCTTCCCGGTAACTAGGGATTCTGAGTCAAATGGTACGTAACCAACCGTTCTCTTAGCGCCATAAAAGTGCGAGGTAAAGGTTAGGCCGTATACACAGCAGGCCGAACCCGACAGTACCGTGGCTGTCCTTCGCATGCGGAGTCCAACACGCAGAGAACCAAATGCAGGACACATACTCTGTGGCTGGTCATGTGGTCCTTTCGGGTAGTCTTCAGCGAACTGAGCCATAAGCTCATTCTTCCCGGCAGCCGTTGCGGCAGCAGCTAATTGCTCTGCGCTCGCGTGACAGCCGAGATCCTTTGTCTCGATGATGTCGGTCTCAGACATTGTCATAGACGACCTCGAGAGAAGGTTTGTTGAGCGTTTCAACATTACAGAGATCTGCGAGTGTCGCTGGCTGAAGAACCACATCTCGGCCTACCTGATCGCCATCAAAGAGACCAAGAAGCTCATCTTGGGTCATCGGGGTGGGGCGATGGGGGGGTGCCTCGGCGGCATTTTGTGACAATTCTGCAAAAAGGCTGCCCCATTCACTATCTGGGTGTCCGATGATCTCGTAACTCGCACTCTTACGGCGAATATCGTCATTCGCGGGGATAGATGCGAGCTCTGGGATACCAACGGCCTTGCAGAAAGCTTGTGCTTGTCCAGTACCGTCATCCTTGTTGGTGACCATGCCGGCGACGCCGACATTACCGCCAAGTTTTCGGAAGTACTCGACCGCCGAACAAACATTGTTTGCAACATAGAGTGATTGGAGGTCGTTCGATGCGACAACAATGACTTTTTGGCACATATCACGTGCGATTGGCAGGCCAAAGCCGCCACAAACGACGTCACCCAGGAAGTCGAGTAGTACGTAGTCGAAGTCCCAGTCGTGGAAACCAAGTTTTTCTAGCGTTTCGAAGCCGTGAATGATGCCACGACCGCCACAGCCTCGGCCCACTTCAGGACCGCCCAACTCCATGGCGTAAACGCCGTCGCGTTTGAAACAAACGTCTTCCACGCGGCACTCTTCGCCAGCGGCTTTTTTCGCCGATGCGGTTTCAATGATAGTGGGGCAGGCTTTGCCGCCGAATAGTAGCGACGTGGTATCACTCTTTGGGTCGCAGCCAATCAGCAGTACTTTCTTGCCCTGCTGAGCCATCATGTAGCTTAGGTTTGCGAGCGTAAAGCTCTTGCCAATGCCACCTTTGCCGTAAATGGCGATAATTTGCGTGCCCTCGGCGTTCTCGGCTGAGGTTGCAAGTAGGTCTGCCCTTTCTCCACTTGCTTCTAAGCCAGGATCATATTCTGTTGCGGTTGCAATCGTTGCGCTCATATCGATCTCCAGTCGATGACCATCTTCAGACAGCTGTTGTCGTTAAAGGCTCGGTTATAGGCTGACTCGGCCTGTGTGGCCGGCAAGACATCGGTAATGAGATCGGTGAGATCTAATTTACCGTTCGACGCGAGTTCTGCTGCTTCTTTTAGGTCTTGGGGTTGCCATTCCGCACTTACTAAGAGATTGATTTCCCTGATAAATGCAGGTGGAAAGTCGAACGTCACAGCCGAGGAGTAAAATCCCGCCATGACAACCGTCGCACCAGGGCGACAGCGTGAAATCATTTGATTGAGCGCGTTGGCACTTCCGCTGACATCGCACACAACGCCGTAGTCGTGTCGCTCATCGTTGTCGATATCGCAGACACGATAATTACCTTTACTGATTCGTCGTTGAGGGTTGGTCTCCCAAACAACGGGGGACTGCCCATAGAGCGACTCGGTAAGTCGAGCGACTAATTGCCCGAGCACACCGTGCCCGACGATCAACTCCGGCGGTCCAGCGGCTTCACATCGTCTGAGCGCGTGTCGCGCTGTCGCAGCGAGTGCAAGGAGCACACCGTCCTGTGCAAGGTCATCGTTGATGGGTACAACTCGATCCGCGGGGCAAATGACGTGTCGTGCGCTGCCACCAAAGAGGTTTTTTGCATCGGTAAAACCGACACCACCCGGCACGAAGACGAGTGCGCCCTCGAGAATCTGTGATCCTTTAGGCGCTTTTATCACGCGGCCCGTCGTCTCGTAGCCAGGAACAAGTGGATAGCCTAATCCGGGGAAGGGCGGCATTTGACCTGTCAGCATCAAACGTTCAGTGCCTGTTGATATTCCTGACCAGTCAGACTCGATAAGACATTCATTTGCTGCAGGTGCGCGCAGAGAGGCCTCTCGAAGCTCTAACGCTCCGGGTTTTTCAAAAATAACCGCTGTTGTCTTTTTATAAGTCACGGTTTCAATGGCCTCATTGCCAGTCGAGTGCGAACTGGGTCTGTCAAAAAACGTTTACATCATTAATGTAAGTTTAATAGTACATACAAAAGTGTCAATAAAAAATGACATTTGGCTTTTTTGCTGTAATTACTCGAACCAGCGCCGGGATATGTGTCTTCCTTTCGCGTATTCCGCTGAATCCAGCGCGCTTTAGCATTTGTATTAGCTCGGATTTTGTTCTTGGGCGGCCGCTACCCATTGCCCATAGGTAGAAACCAAAATAGGTATGCCCAATCGATTCGGCGCTTTTTGTCCCTGCCATGGGCTCGGCAATAATCAGCTGCCCGCCGCTGGGAAGCGCATCGAAGCATCGCGAAAGCAGCTTTTCCACGGGTGTGTCATCGTGGTCATGCAGAATGCGCACGAGGCTGATAGTGTCGAAATCGTTTGGTAAGGCGTCGTGGAACATATCGCCCGCATAGCTCGGTAACGAATGACTATGTTTTGGTGAAATCGATGCGACAACTTGAGGTAGATCGAAGACTGCGGTCTCAGTATTGGCAAACCGTGCAGCTGCCAATCTTGCGAATGTGCCTGTACCGCCGCCGACATCAAGCAGGCGTTTGGTTCCAGATAAGTTGATGGCGTCAAGAATATGATTCGCGATCAGGTGTTGCGAATCAGCCATGAGCTCACTGTATCTGGCTGCCGCGGCTGGGTCGCTATGATCGCCGTCGACGTAAGGCCAGTACCCTCTTAAAGATGCATACTCTCTGTGGCGAAGTAATTGCGCAGGATCCGACATGTCCCGATACAGCAGATCGTGGTGGCGCAGCATGCTCTGCACACCCGGATTGCCATGTATTGAGGCGCCTAGTTCGCCGAGCGTCCAATGGGTGTCACTGGCTTTTTGTAGTAGATCGATGGCCGTTGCGGCATTGACTAAGGTGAATGCGGCTCCTTTCTCCAGATCGCAGTGATCGGCGATTTCATCCAAATTGGCAATTCGATCTTTAAGGCATTCGAGTAGTCCCAGCTTGTACGAAGCGCTTAATGTCTGGGAATACACAAAGCCAGCTAGGATGTGGTGTAAATCTGTGGCACGTTGCCGCGCAATCGACTGACTGATCGGTAATCTGGCAGCCCATTTCTGGAAGGTTGCGCTTCGCAATAACCGATTGCGCCACAGCAGGAAGCGCGCGTAGCGGCCCTTCGGCTTATCGCTACTAAGTTCAAAACTTTGACTTGTCGCCGATCGCGAGGGCATTAGGCCGCCACTTGGCCAAGCTTTGCAGGAATAAATCGACTCGACTGGGCTCGCACCAGTTTGTAGAGCATATTTTGCCCAGCACAAGAAGGCATGCTGTCGAGGCCTGACTCTAAACATTCCTTCAGTCGGCTAACGGCACCTTCAAGACCAAGTTCACGTACGGCACTTGGGCGATCTAGTTTGACATCGATACCTACGGGTTTGCCGAGCGTTTCAGGATCAGAGACAGCATCTTTTATGTCGTCTGCAATCTGGTAGGCCTCGCCGATACTGGCGCCCAGATTGACCCAAGGGCCGGGATCGACCCCCGCGGAAGCCGCACCAGCGCAAGTCGCTGCAACAAACAACGCCCCCGTTTTTGCGCGATGATAGCGGGAAAGGTCTACACGCTGCTCGCACTCCCAGGCCTGTCCCGCGCAAATTCCGTGTGGGGCGCCAACACCCCTTGCAACAATCGTCGTAACGAGGGGTACGCGCTCAATTCTTACTGCGTGTACGGCATGTGCCGCAAGCGTTTGGAAGGCTGCGACGATGAGTGCATCCCCCGTTAGTACTGCGATGCGCTCGCCAAACTTTGCGTGTACCGAGGGTTTGCCTCTTCTCTGGGTAGCATCGTCAAAACAGGGGAGATCATCGTGCACTAGCGATGCGCAGTGTAAAAGCTCCACGGCTGTCGCTGCCGCATTTGCTAGACCTACATCGCTTGAATTGTTGGCCAGAGCCACGGCTTTACAGAGTTGTGGTCTCACTCGTGCACCGCCGGGAAA
This sequence comes from Halieaceae bacterium, assembly GCA_038104285.1. Classification (GTDB taxonomy): domain Bacteria; phylum Pseudomonadota; class Gammaproteobacteria; order Pseudomonadales; family Halieaceae; genus Luminiphilus. The sequence continues at coordinate 8,665 of JAYOAN010000032.1, read as the reverse complement.
CACCGAATAGTTCAGCGCTTGAGCCAATAGTGGCGGGCACTGAGCTGTGGCGTGTTCTGCCATTGCCTCTTCTATGTGTTGTTCGCAATCAAGTAATGCGTTGTCCATGGCAAATACCCCGCGGGTGAGTGTTATTTTATTTGTACATTTATATTGTCTATATTAGTTTACACATTACGCCGATCTTGCAGGCCCTGCAAGCGATGAGCCAGAGATAAATCATGCAGCAAAGACCACTAGCAAATACGGAAGGTTTAGGTTTCGATTTTCCCGTTGCTAAAAACGGGTATCGATGGTGGTATGTCGATGGATTCAGTGATTGTGGGCAGCACGGTGTTACGCTGATTTTCTTCATCGGAACGGTGTTTTCACCTTTCTATGCCTCTGCACGAAAACAAGGTGATACAGATCCCCGTGAGTTTGTTTGTGTAAATGCTGTTTTCTACGAGCCTAAGCGCAAATATTGGGCGATGACGGAACGGCGGATGCGCGATCTCCAGACATCTGCCAACTCGCTCTTTATCGGGCCTTCATCAATGAGATTTGATGGGCGTTATCTCAATATCTCGATCGATGAGCGTTCTGCGCCTATGCGGCGTCCAATTCGCGGGACTGTTCGTGTTGACTTGCAGGAAAGGACCGATAAGTGTTTTCGCCTTCACTCTGCTGGGGAGCACCGCTGGTGGCCGATTGCTCCCGCGACGAGAGTCGATGTAGAGCTGGAGACGCCCGATTTGAAATGGTCGGGCGGCGGCTACATGGATACCAATGGCGGCACGGTACCATTAGAAAATACGTTCCGAGATTGGCATTGGTCTCGCGCTGATCTTGGCGCCAATTGCCGCATTGTCTATGAGGCACATGCCCGTGATGGTGAGAGTTGCCTGATGACGCTATTTGGTAATGGGCGAGACGGTATGGCTTCGGAACACTCCGCGCCCCGGCGAGATCTCAATATGGGGCCTGTGTGGCGAGTAAAACGTCCAGCGCGAAGTCACCAAGGTTTTACGGTACAAAAAACGCTAGAAGACACACCGTTCTATACGCGAAGTCATCTCCATGACGCGTCTGGTAACAGCGTGATGCACGAAAGTTTGGACCTCGATCGTTTTGCTTCTTTTTGGGTCCAGCGCTTACTGCCGTTCCGTATGCGCAAGATATTTTATGGCTTATCGAAGGCGGGCGATTCCCGCGTTACGATCCCGTTCTCTAAGGGTCTCAAATAGATCTAGCATCCAGAGCGTGCGGACTTTAAAGGGATCTGATTTCACAGGCGGTGCCGCGAGGCCAGTTTCAACAACAGCATCAATCAGGAATTGATTTTGTGGCAGTGCGGGCGTGTCCATACCGGCGCTTCGTGGCTGTGCAAAAGCGATAGCACTGGATAGCAGCCCAAATTTCTTGCCTGTCGCAACAATCGCGCGCTGATCGACTGAGTTGTAGCCGATCTCGCCCACTTTATCTCCGATAGCTGCGTAGAGCTTTCGTGCCGCTCTAATGCCAGGTTGATACTTGCGCGGCAGTTGAGCAATGCCATTGTCCGCCCGTTGATAAAGCCATTTGGCCCGCTCGAGTAGGCGTTCAGTCACAACGCCAATCCCCTCACTAAATTCGGGGTTTGCTAACAACGCTTCTGGGTTTACACCTTCCGCTTTGAGCTCGTCCAGTGGCAAATAAATTCGGCCAAGGCGCGCGTCTTCGCCCACATCTCTCGCGATGTTCGTGAGCTGCATAGCGGTACCGAGGTCAGCAGCTCGGGCTAGGGTTTTTGGGTCACGCACGCCCATGAGCACTGACATCATAACGCCAACAGCCCCTGCCACGCGGGCGCTGTAGTCATAAACATCATCTATCGTGTGATAGATCTTTCCCTCTGCATCCCAAGCGAAACCCTCGAGTAGGGCGTTTAATAGGCCTCGAGGCATGTGATAGGTATGTACGATTTGAGTGAGTACTCGATCAGTGTGTCTGTACTCGGGCTTCGCCTCGTAGATCTTATCGAGTCTTTGGTGCAGCAATTCGAGAGCCGCCTTTGGATCGTCACCTTCATCGACTAGATCGTCTGCTTCCCGGCAAAAAGCATAGAGTCCGCAAGCTGCGTGTTGCATTACCGAGGGCAATAAGTGAGAGGCGAAATAAAACGAGCGCGAGCCATTTGAGAGCTGCTGCTTGCAAAGCCCCATATCCGTGCTGGGCGTCGGCAGAAAACTGTTAACTGACATACGCTACCGCAGGGATGAGGCTGTCGATAACCTTCGCCGATGAAAGGACGGCAGGCATGCCTGCCCCTGGGTGAGTGCCTGCGCCCACCAAATAGAGACCCTCGACTTCTTCGCTCTTGTTGTGGGGTCTAAAGTAGGCGCTTTGGGTGATGCGAGGTTCCAAGGAGAAGCCTGCACCCTTGACCGAGTTGAGTCGGTTCTGGAAGTCGAGAGGGGTTAGCATCAACGACGTTGCCAGGTTTTCCCCTAGCCCCGGGAGGCCGGTCTCTTCAAGTCGCTCCTCGACAGCTTTTCTGAAGACTTCTGCATGCGTCGTCCAGTCAGTGCCAGAATCAAGATGAGGTACAGGGACGAGCGCATAGAATGTGTCGCAACCCTCCGGCGCCATCGATGGGTCGGTAGCGGTAGGACGATGCAGATACAAGCTGAAATCTTTCGTTGGTTTTTTGTGTTTGAAGATGTCCGTCAGCAACCCCTTGTATCGTGGACCCAAAATAATCGAGTGGTGCGGGATATCTGTGTATTGCTTTTTGGTGCCGAAATACCACACAAAAAGGCCGTTTGAGTAGTGAGCCTTATCAATCCGGCGCTCAGTCCACTTACGCTTTACGGTCTCTGAAAGTAGGTATTTGTAGGTCCAGGCTGAGTCCGCATTCGATACCACAAGGTTGGCCGCTATGTGCTCTCCCGATTTAAGTCGTACACCGGTTGTCTTGCCGCTCGAGGTCGTTATTTGATCGACCTCGGCGTTGAAGCGGATGTCACTCCCTTGGCCGCGTATCAGTTCGCCCAGCGCCTCGACGATTCTCCCTGTGCCTCCCATTGCAGACCATACTCCGCCAGTCACCTCGAGGTGTGAGATAAGCGAGTACAGGCTGCTGGCTGTATAGGGGTTCCCACCAATCAAAAGTGGATGAAAGCTAACCGCCTGACGGAGATGCTCATTTTTGATGTATTTCGAAACTAGGGTATATACGCTTTGGTCGCCACGGAGCCGGACGAGATCGGGTGCAAAGCGCATTAGCTGGGCAAAGGTGCTAAACGGCTTGTCGAGCAGTGCAAAACCAACCTTGTGACGGGCTTCACTCGCCTTGAGATAGCGTTCATAGCCCTCTGCATCGGCAGGGTTGTAGTCATTTATTTGACGAAGATTTTCTGACTTTTCGCTGGAGTAGTCGAAAATACGACCATCGTTAAAACGTATACGATAAAACGGATCCATCAATCGCAGATCAACGTCATCGCTCATGGTTTTGCCGCAAAGCGCCCAAAGCTCTTCAAAAAGCTCGGGGACAGTGACAATGGTTGGGCCGCCGTCAAACGTGAACCCGTCTTGCCGATAGGTGTATCCTCGGCCGCCAAGTGCGTCGAGTTTCTCGAGCAGCGTGACGTGGTATCCCTTGGCTGCGAGGCGTATGGCTGAGGCTAATCCGCCAAATCCGCTACCAATGACAATGGCGCGCTCATCAGGGTTGGCATGATGAAGCTGATCAAAATCCGGATGCGCTGTGTTCATTTATAATTACGCCAATTTTGTCAATTTATTTAGACAGTCTAACACCGGAACTCAGGTTGCACACCCGTTAATTGTATTTAGCCACCAGTCGCATGAAGACCCCAAAAATCCGCTCGGGGGCTGCTTCATGGACCAAATGGCCCGCGTCTTCGAGAGTTTCGGCCGTAGCACCGGGGATCATTCGTTTAACGCGGTGTGCCCGCACAGCAGGAACAATATGGTCTTTATCGCAACCAATGAGATGAATGGGTGTTGTAAGCCTGCATAGATCTTTTGCAAGTTGACCGAGTTCCCACCCGCCCATCATTCGGAGCGCGCCCTCTATGTGCGTTTTGTGGGATATCAAAAAGGAATATCGCTCAATCATCGGCTCTGATATCTGGGCCCCTGTGTCTCTAAGGGCCCTCCGGACATCCGCCGTTCCGGTGCCGCGACGGGCGAGAAAGTTAGTGACCGAGTCAGACTGACTCAGGAAGCGTGCTGTCTTGAGCATTATAGGTTCGATGAAGGCACCAAAAGGTAGCAGTGCGCCGTTAATGGAAAGTACCGCCTTTGGCGACGCATCGGTGTCTAGACACATCCGAATAGCGACAGCGCCCCCTGCAGAATGGCCAATGATGTAACTGGGTGCGATATCAAGTTTGTGACAAAGCTTATATACCGCGCTTGCCATGGCGGGTAATAAGTGCTCTCGCTCTTCCAGAGGGGAGCTGAAGGCATGCCCCGGGAGATCTACCAGCATGCAGGTGAAGTTATCGCTCAAAGCGACTGCAAGATCGGCCAGTGAGTGTGTTGAAGCGCCTGTGCCATGAAGTAGCAGTACCACGGGTCCTGCGCCGAGCGTTTGCACATGCCATTGCACGTTCTCTATCGCTATAAATTGGCTTGCGTGCCGCAAGGGCCAATCTGTTGGCATGTCAGCGGGCTTCAACTTGGCCCTCTGTCAGCTCAGTGCGCGCACAGAGTCGTTAATCGACTCAGCCGATGCGTTGGGGAGGGGAAGGTAGACGGCATCCAGTGCAGTAGCAAGCTCTCGTGCCCGGGCGCTTGGGCGGGTTGCCGTATCGACGAGGATACCCCGGTAGTCGGCGCTTGCAATTGCTTTCGCCGCATTCATCGCATCTTCTGTTCCCGCACTGCGACTTTTGGTGCCATCTCTTGCGACGTTCGCGGCGCCGTCGGTGAGCAAAATGAAACTTGGTGTGGCGCCTGAGGCCGCAACTGATAAGGCAAGGTCATGCATGGCTTGTAAAGCCGCGCCCATTGGTGTTCCCCCACCGCCCGGCAATTGTGCCAAGGTTCGTTTAGCTCTGACCAGTGAGCGAGTCGGTGGCAGCAGTAAGTCAGCGCTCTCGCCTTTGAATGCTATCAAAGCGACCTCTGTACGATGCGAGTAGCAGTCTGCAAGTATCAGTTCAATCGCGCCTTTTGCCTCTGCCATTCGCTGATAAGCACTGCTCCCCGATGCGTCGACAACGAAGATCATGACGCTAGATTTTCGCTGTTCAAAGCGCTTAACGCGTATGTCTGCAGGTTCTATGTAAAGACCACGCTTGGTGTTGCTTGAAGTATCCCAGCGAGCTCGCGCACCTTGAAAGGGTGCTGCCGTTCTTAACGTGGCGGGAATATCGACGCGATGTCCGCGCTTTATCTCTCCGCGGCGCACCCCAACAGGCCGACCGCGCTGTTTGTCTTGTGATAGGTGGCCTGCATTACCCGCTTTGTTTTGCCGTTGGCGACTTCGTTCCGCACGACTTAGCAGCAGGGTAAGGATGTCAGGTGGGAGCGTCGCGATAGCAGCTTGAACCATCTCCTCGGTATCAGGAGGGGGCTCGGGCGTCTGTTTTTGCGACGCGTTTTCCTCCGTCGTCTCGGGTTCCTGTTCTTCCACGGGTGGTTCCGGGGCTTCTTGTTGCGGTAACTGAGTTGCGCGCGGAAGCAGAATCAGCCGAATCACCGACCCAATAACCTCTTCGTGGTTTTCAGGTAGGTCGAGAAGCAGTGCAATTGCCCTGCAAGCGGTCACTGAAAACAGGAGCGAGCGCGTTGAGTGAACGCCCATTGATGCCGCAAGCTCTGCAAGCAACTGTATGATCGACTCATTAGCGGGGCGCAGGCGAAGCTGATTTTTGACTCGATTGATATCTGAGGAGTTAAACGCTGTGTCGTCAACGCCGTGAATGGATATCGGATCGAGCTGAATGTTGAAAGCAAGGCGCTCAAGTAACGCCGCAGGTGGTGCTTCTTCATCAATTCCCTCGTCTAACGCAATCAACGTGATGGCGGCGTCTGTTGTATGCGTGAGACCGTCTCTTGCAACATGAACCTTGCCGGAGTCCAGCGCGGCGCACCAATGGCCTGAATACTCTTTGGGGAGTCGTTCCGCCATGGGCATTACAACTGTTCGTTGATGGCACTCGGTAAGAACGCCTGTCGCTAACACAGGTTTTCCGAGACGCATGCTCTCAGTGATATCCATACCTCCGAGCAAGCGATCGGTGGGGGTGTTAGCGGGTATCTTTCGAGAAGTTGCCTGTTGGAGCTCTTCTAGCATCGAGAGCCAGAAATCTCTGACCGGCCCAGGTTGTGCGGATACGCGTACGCCACCGCATTGATGCCCAGTAACAGCGATAACGGCCGCTGCTAGTTGCGCATCACGCCATAAACTCGAGACTTCGAGTTCAGGGGAGGACGGCTGCGATAGTTCGCTCGACGCGAGCATCGGCACTAGACTCATCCATAGGGTCGCGCCTCAAACGATGGCGAAGCACAAATAAGGCGACGTGTTTGAGGTGGTTCATGTTGGCCGCATCATGGCCCTCAAGTGCAGCAAGCGCGCGGGCGCTTCTTATGAGGGTCAGTTCACCGCGAAGCCCGTCGGTCCCCAGCGCTAAGCAAAGTTCCGCGGCCTTCTCCAGTACTTCGGCTGGCACATCAACGCTTTCAACCACCTCTCTCGCAGCATCAATTTTTCGTCGAAGCGCACCTTCTTTTCGAGAGAATCGCTTACTAAACCCCTCAGGGTCGAGGTCAAACGCATCGCGAAGCTTGATAATTTCGACGCGAGTAGGGATGTCGCGCGGGGTCCTGACATCGAGGGAAAGACCAAAGCGATCCAATAGCTGTGGGCGCAGTTCACCCTCTTCCGGGTTTCCACTCCCGACGAGAACAAATCTCGCGGGGTGGCGAATGCTCAGGCCCTCTCTCTCAACAACATTGACGCCCGAGGCTGCGACGTCGAGAAGGGCATCGACAATGTGGTCTTCCAATAAGTTCACTTCATCGATATACAAAAAGCCACGATTGGCCGCTGCCAGCAGGCCAGGCTGAAAGGCTTTCTCGCCGCTGTGAATGGCCTTCTCAATATCCAGCGCGCCTAATACTCGATCCTCTGTGGCCCCCAGCGGGAGATCTACCACGGGAATCGATATTTTGTGCGCTTTCGGGTTAGTCTCATTTTGACAGCGAGGGCAGAGGTTTTTCTGTGATGCCTCAGGGTCGCACTGATAGGGGCAGTTTTTTACCGCTGAAATCTTGGGTAATAGCTGCGCTAGGGCGCGAATTGTCGTCGACTTGCCGGTGCCGCGCTCACCAAATACGAGTACACCGCCAATACCGGGGTCTACCGCAGCAATGGCAAGTGCCAGTTTCATATCATCCTGCCCGACGATCGCCGTGAAGGGATACGCTACGGTCATGATAATTCCCCCAACTTGGGCCTGTTCTCGAGCAGGCGTATCGGCATGATTTAGATCAGCCGTATTAGTGTCATTTTATTTAAACACATAAATTGTCAAAATTTATTTATTTTTTTATTCCTATTAGTCCGAGCGCGCCTAGGAGCGGTATAGATAAGCGATTGCAGAGAGTGGGTAGAGATGGATCAATTAGACGACGCTATTGATTGTGGCGGAGAATACTTCAGCGGCTGTAAGCAAAACCAGCTGTATTGGTATCGCTCTGAAGATGAAGTCGGTAGGCCCGTACTCTTCATTCACAGCGTCAACGCGGCACCCAGCGCTATCGAGTTGAAGCCGCTGTTCAAACATTTCCAGATATCGCGACCGGTATTCGCGCCCGACCTACCAGGGTTTGGGCGATCGGAACGTAATGTGGGAGAGTTTGCACCGGAGGACTTTGCTCGTGAGATCGCGGCAATGATCGAGTCGCTACCGGGAGACGGGGCGCCAGATGTTGTAGCGCTCTCATTAAGCTGTGAGTTTGTCGCGCGGGCGATCACCGATTTTGGTGCGAAAGTGCGCAGCGTGACGTTTATCTCACCAACCGGTTTTTCGGCGCGCGGAACACCCTCCAAGAAGGCTCAGCAGCGGCTCAAAAAGATCCTCGGATTTGCAGGCTTCGGCCGCAATGCGTTCAAGCTCCTGCGCACCGAGCGAAGCATTCGATATTTCTACGGTATGAACTTCTCAGGGTTCATCCCTAATGAGCTTGTGAGTTACGCCTTAAAAACGACCAAGCTTCCGAATGCCCATCTAATGCCCTTGCAGTTTTTGTCGATGGGCCTATTTACGGAAAACGCGGCCGAGACTCTCTATCAGCGCTTGGATTTGCCGGTGTTGGTGATTTTTGATCGTGATCCGAACGTGTCCTTTGACCGATTTACTGATTTTGAGCACGCGGCTAATTGGCGGTTTCAGCGCGTGGCACCGAGCTTGGGTATGCCGCACTGGGAGCATCCTGAAGAGACGGCGTCAGCAATCGAAAATTTTTACGCCGAGCTTTAGGCGACTTGTCCTAGAATTTCACGTGCCGCCAGCGTGCCTGACAAGGTCGCCATGGGAACCCCCGGACCTGGATGCACGCTGCCACCCGCGAGGTACAAGCCTCGGACCTTGGTCTTGGCAGAGGCGCGGCTAAAACTCGAAAACATACCGTGCGATGCCGCACCGTAGAGTGAGCCACCACT
>JAYOAN010000197.1:0-2558 GCA_038104285.1 Halieaceae bacterium | reverse complement strand
CTGCCACCCGAGGAGGATTCGCATTGGGAAAACCCCTTCGCGACCTCACAGGATATGGAATATTTCTACGAGCATCTTGAAGAGACCTTGGTTGAGCTTGAGTTTCTTAATCCATCAGCACCGAGACAGTTAATGACACGGCTTCGTCGGCTGTACAGTCGGGTGCGTCTCGACGATATGGAAGTCCAAATACTGCGCGGTATCTTGAAGGAAACACGGCGGGTAATTCGGGAAAATCGCACGAAATAGTCAGTTCCGCTGGTAGCGCGGGTAATTCTTGACTAAACTAGTCGGGTATTACGTAAGAGCGTCATGCGAAACGAATGAAACTGACCACTCGGGGCCGCTATGCGGTGACAGCCATGCTTGATCTCGCGATTCATGGAGATAGGCAACCCATCACACTTGCCGATATCTCACAGCGGCAGGAGATATCGCTGTCATACCTCGAACAATTGTTTTCAAAGTTACGCAGGGAAGAGTTGGTTCGTAGCATCAGAGGCCCTGGCGGTGGCTATCAGCTGGCCCGGGGCTTCGAGACCATTTTTGTCGCTCAAATTATCGACGCAGTGGACGAGTCGATTGATGCGACCAACTGCCAGGGCAGAGGGGATTGCAATCACGGTGAGGTGTGTCTGACCCACCACCTATGGCAAGACCTGTCTGATCAGATCCACGGATTTTTGAGTGGCATCAGTTTGGAAGACCTCGTTAAGCGAGGTGGATTTAGAACAAGCAGTTACATGGCAGGCATCGTTGATGCGCAGCCATTGACCATTAGAGATCAATAGGCTCAAGAGTCTGAGGAAAAGAGTGTTATGGGAAAGGCCGAAACGATCAACGTGCCCATTTACCTAGACTACCTGTCAACCACGCCCGTCGACCCGCGCGTTGTAGAGGCCATGACGCAGTGCCTGTCTATGGACGGCGTTTTTGGAAACCCCGCGTCTCGTTCCCACCAGTACGGTTGGAAGGCGGAAGAAGCAATTGAAAATGCGCGCTGCCAGGTAGCGGAACTGATCAATGCCGACCCGCGTGAAATTGTCTGGACCTCTGGCGCCACGGAGTCTGACAATCTTGCGATCAAGGGCGCTGCGCATTTCTACCAGCGCAAAGGTAAGCACATCATCACTTCCAAGATTGAGCACAAGGCGGTATTGGATACCTGCCGCCAGCTCGAGCGCGAGGGCTTCGATGTCACTTACCTCGAGCCAAACGAAGACGGCCTAACCACGCCTGAGATGATTGCGGCAGCGATGCGTGAGGACACCTCGGTTGTGAGTGTCATGCACGCCAATAACGAGATTGGTGTGGTTAACGATATCGCTGGAATTGGCGAAGTATGTCGCGAGCGGGGCGTTATCTATCACGTCGATGCTGCTCAGAGTACGGGTAAATTGCCACTCGATATGGAGACGATGAAAGTCGATCTACTCTCGATCTCGGCCCACAAAATGTACGGGCCCAAAGGCATTGGTGCACTGTATGTGCGTCGTAAGCCGCGTGTACGGATTGAGGCGCAGATGCACGGTGGCGGCCATGAACGCGGTATGCGGTCGGGTACACTTGCCACCCACCAAATCGTTGGTCTTGGCGAGGCGGCGCGCATTGCCAATGAGGAAATGCAGGCAGAGGGCGATCGTCTAAAGGCGCTGCGCCAGCGATTCTGGGATGCGATTAACGACATCCCGGAGGTGCACATGAATGGCTCGCGTGATCATCGTTTGCCCGGAGCCCTCAATGTGAGCTTTGCATTTGTAGAGGGTGAGTCATTGCTCATGTCACTCAAGGATCTCGCGATTTCGAGTGGTTCGGCCTGTACCTCGGCAAGCCTCGAGCCCTCCTATGTGCTGAGAGCGCTTGGGCTTAACGATGAGCTCGCGCACAGTTCCTTACGTTTTAGTTTTGGACGATTCACAACAGAAGACGATGTTGACCAGGCAGCACAGAGCGTGCGGCACGCCGTCAACAAATTACGTGAGCTCTCGCCGCTTTGGGATATGTATCAAGACGGCATTGATCTCGACACAATTGAATGGGCAGCGCACTAATTAGCGGTTCGCGCTTACAGGAGTAGGTTATGGCTTACAGCGAAAAAGTAATTGATCACTACGAAAACCCTCGCAACGTTGGGAAGCTCGATGCAGACAGCGACAGCGTGGGCACGGGCATGGTGGGTGCACCTGCGTGTGGCGATGTTATGCGCTTGCAGATCCAGGTCAACGACGAAGGTGTCATCGAGGACGCCAAGTTTAAGACCTACGGTTGCGGCTCAGCAATCGCGTCTAGTTCACTGCTCACGGAGTGGGTGAAAGGTAAGAAGCTCGAGGAGGCTGAAGCGATTAAGAACACCGAGATTGCGCAAGAGCTTGCGTTGCCTCCAGTGAAGATTCATTGCTCAGTGCTCGCTGAAGATGCGATCAAGGCTGCGGTTAAGAACTTCCGAGACAAGCGAGGCGAATAATGGCCATCAGTGTCACAGCCGCTGCCGCAGAGCACGTTGGCAAACAGCTTGCTGCCCGTGGACGAGGCGAAGGCATCCGCATTGGGGTAAAAAC
>JAYOAN010000196.1:0-2579 GCA_038104285.1 Halieaceae bacterium | reverse complement strand
CCTGAGGTGGCACATGCAGACGCTTCTGTCCTAGCCCTCTAGCTCAATAAGGCGCTCTAGCGCCTCGTCGAGCGATGCGCTCACCTCTGTCAGTCGGTCGAGTGTATTTGCAACCTCATCGCCATCACCAGCAAAAAATGAGGCGTCTGCTGTCTTCGCCTCGAGTGTCGCTTGCTCCTCTTCTAGCTGTGCGATTCGATCCGGTAGACCTTCGAGTTCGCGTGTTTCTTTGTAACTTAGCTTTCGCGTAGCAGCTTGCTTAGGTTGAGTCGCGTTAGCCTCCGACTTATCTGCCTCGGTCGATGTCTCTGACTTCTGTGCGGCATCGCCTGTCCGATCAATCCGTGCATCGATATTTTGCAGGGTTCCGCCTCGGCCCTCCCAATCAGAAAAGTTACCCGCTTGCTCTTCAATCTCACCGGAATCGTTAATGACCAACAAGCTGGTAACGACACGATCCATAAAATCTCTGTCGTGACTAACCAGCAGGATGGTCCCTTTAAATTCGAGCAATACCTCTTCCAATAGCTCCAAGGTTTCGATGTCGAGATCATTCGTAGGTTCGTCCAGCACCAATAAGTTGGCTGGTTGCGTGAAGAGCTTGGCCAGTATCGCTCGGTTGCGCTCCCCACCTGACAGCACTTTTGTAGGCGCACGGACTCGGTCTGGTGAGAATAAAAAGTCACCGAGATAGCCGATTGCGTGACGTTTCTTACCGTCTATTTCAATAAATTCCTGACCGCCACAGATATTGTCGATTAATGTGCCCTCGGGGTCCAAATGGCCGCGGAGCTGATCTGAGTAGGCAATCTCTAATTTCGAACCGATCTTGACTGTTCCCTCATTGGGTTCTAGCTCGCCAAGAAGCATCTTGATAAGCGTGGTCTTACCCGCACCGTTTCGCCCAACAATACCGATGCGGTCGCCACGCTGGATGATGGTGTTGACGTTTTTGATGACAGGCTGACGATCATATTTCACGCCTGCGTCCTGAGCTTCGGCAACGAGCTTTCCGGAGCGCGAACCTGCTCCTACATTGATATTAGCCTTGCCAGTCTGTTGTCGCCGCGCCGCGCGCTCTTCTCTCATCGCCTCGAGCCGTCGAACGCGCCCCTCGTTACGTGTCCGTCGGGCTTTGATGCCCTGCCGAATCCAAACTTCTTCCTGCGCAAGTTTCTTATCGAATAACGCATAGGCAGTTTCCTCTGCCGCCAGCTGCTCTGCACGATGTTTTAGGAAATCTCTGTAGCTACCTTCCCAGACACTCAACATGCCACGGTCAAGCTCGCCGATCCGATTGGCAATGGCCTGTAGAAAACGTCGGTCGTGGGTGATTAGAACGATAGCGCCTCGAAAAGATTGAAGCTGTTGTTCGAGCCAGATAATAGTAGGTATGTCGAGATGGTTAGTCGGTTCATCAAGCAGCAGCAAGTCGGGTTCCGAGACAAGTGCGCGGGCTAGCGCAACACGTCGGCGCCAACCACCGGATAAGTCCGCCAAGTATTCATCTCCATTTAATCCGAGCTGAGTGAGTGTCGTCTCGACCTGATTTTGACCACTCCAACCGTCGTTTGCCTCTAAAGCGAGTTGTACCGATGAGAGTTCCTCAAGCGCGCTGGCATCACTTGAGGACAGTAGTGCTCTGTATTTAATGAGCAGCTCACCGACCACAGGCAAACCGCCTGCGACCCAGTCAAAGACCGATGTGTGTCCTTCAAGCGGCAGCTCCTGCTCGAGTCGCGCTAGTTTCACACCCGGATCGATCCATCGCTCCCCGTCGTCGAGTTGCTGTTCTCCGGTAAGGACTTTAAAAAGCGTCGTTTTACCGACGCCATTTCGACCCAGCAGGCCTAAACGCTCGCCTTTAGAAATGGTGAGGTTTAATTTATCGAGGAGTACCTGTGTGCCGAAATGTAACTCGGCATCACTCAAACGTAAGAGCGCCATCAAACATCATCCTTGCTGGGGCCGAGAGTTTACTTTAGTACCCGATTCACGTCTCGAGTTTGTTAAACTTACGGCGCTGTTTTGGGGGACAACATGACTGCAGTAACTTCACACCGTGATGACGTAATAATCGGGCGCTGGTTAGCCATTTGTGCGGCCACGATTTTTGGCATGATTTTATTAGGTGGCGTCACGCGTCTCACGGAGTCAGGTCTGTCTATGGTGGATTGGCGGCCCATCATGGGTGTTGTGCCCCCATTGTCGACGGCTGATTGGGTTTATCTCTTTGATCAGTACAAGCTTTTTCCAGAATACCAATTAGTCAACCAAGACATGTCACTAGAGGAATTCAAACAAATCTTCTGGTTTGAATATCTGCATCGAATGCTGGGCAGACTCATTGGAGTCATGTTTTTCATTCCCCTAATGACCTTCTTGTGGCTTGGTAAGGTGAAGTCATCGCTCAAGCCTCACCTGTTGTTCCTTTTGTTTTTGGGCGGCTGCCAGGGTGTCATGGGCTGGTTTATGGTTAAAAGTGGGCTCGTGGACCGACCGGATGTATCGCAATACCGATTGACGGCACATTTGGGTTTAGCGGTGGCGATTTACGCCTACATCGTCTGGCTAACCAT
>JAYOAN010000195.1:0-2598 GCA_038104285.1 Halieaceae bacterium | reverse complement strand
GAGGCTGCAATGCGATGAATCTCGGCTAGCTTCTGAGCAGCCTCCTCAAACTGACCTTTCGCGGCATGGGCACTGCCTTTGACGTAAGCCAGAATTCCGGTGAGATAGGGCGTCGAATGTTGGAGTGGTTCTATCGCAAGCACGTCGTCCCACTTGCCAAAAATCTTGAGTGTGACCCACGGTGCGGCAACGCGCTTTTGCATGCGTCCCATGGGCGTACCGTGCTGGCTGATCGCTTCAGCCATTTGCTTAGCAGACTTGATAGCGAGCTCAGAGCTGCCCTGCATCGTCGCTGCATAACGCACGAAGTCGAGCGCATGGCCGGCGTGTATCTTGTGTGAGAGCGGATAGGTACCAATGTTCGGCAATGGAAGATTACCCCAATGCTGAGCAAATTCTTTGTCCACCGCAAGTGAGCGTAAGTTGTTGTCGATCGCACGTTGATAGTCGCCAATTCGCACAAAAATATGCGCCGGCATATGAACCACGTGACCGCCTATGGGTAGCGTCGCTTCTAACGCATCGGCTGAAACCATGGCGCGTTCAGGCTCAAGCGAGGCCTCGATGAGGTGAATGTGCAAGTGATAGACCCCAGGGTGCGGATCCCCGGTGTTGATGACATGCTCAAGCGCTTTCGCAACAGCGAGCGTTTCACCCTTTGCTTCCCCATTTTTATCCCAGTAATCCCAGCGTCGAATCGACATAAAGCTCCCCGCGTAGAGCGCTGCGACGTCCGGGTCATCGGGATACTGCTTGTTGAGCTTGCGCATCTCCGCCAAGTAAGCCCGATCACGCTCGCGAGGGTCAGGAATACGTTTCGCATCATAAAAAACATAGAGTGCGTTGATCAGCGCTGCCTCCATGGGCGTCGCGCGATCGATACGGTTTAGCGCCGCTTCAATCGCTGCCAATCCCGCACCCCGCGGATCATCGGGCATTTGCGCGTAGCGGGAATTCGGATTGGGGCCTGCCGCGTGTGCGATCCCCCAGTAAGGCATAGGGTGGGATGGATCCAGTCGGGAGGCTTCCTGATACGAGGCAATCGACTCAGGAAAATAAAAACCCCAGGCGAAGCGTAAACCCTGATCAAAAAATTGCTGTGCTTCTGCCTTGTCCGTCGATATCGGCCGCGAATAAGTGCCCGATTTCGGCATCAAAATGGCCGTGGATGTTTCAGCGGCCACCGCTTCAACTGAGACATGAAACGAAGTAAAAAAAAGAAGACTTGTAACCAGACGTTTCATAACCACCATGACAATCGGACCTCGTCGCTTCAAATAATTGCTTTTCCGCAACGGTACCTCGGTTAAAGCGAGGGCACCAGAACGCGAAGATAAATAGGTGATCGAAGCTCATCCACCAACGATTAAATATTGTGAAAAGCAAACGATAGGAAGGATTGCTGAGCGGAACTCTGCGCAACTTTATGGACAACTGGTTGCAGTGGATACTCGTAACTATCTACGGTCTAATCAGAATGGATTGATATTGCGCGCACAATAACGGCGTATAAGGCCATTGCACGAGACAATAAAAAGTGGAGTGATCGGAGATGAACAACGCAGCAAGTACACTTTTTGCCGACACTGTGCTCGAGCAAAAGACCACGATCCCAGAGATCTATGGCAATGTGGATTTCGGTCAACTCCCCGAGCGATACGTCACAGACTTTGACCTTGAGGCGATTCGCCCTTCTCGACACCGCCACTATTGCGAGCGCGTCCTTGAGAACCCAGAGCTCGTCGAGCGCATTCGCAACTACACGATGATGGGCGACAAGGTGGCTGATGCTTACGCGTCACTGATACCTGAGTACGGTTTTAGGACACTGGTCGCGATGCTTGAACAGGCCTGTGACCAAGGTGTCGAGAGCGTTGAGAACGCGCCTGACGAACTCGTTGCTTTTATTAGCGCAATGGAGGCCACACCTGACTGGGTCGACATGACCCTGGTGGAAGAAGGTGCCAAGCACGAACGTATCCCGCTCGGAACGATATCGCCCTTCGCCATACGCGGCGCCTTTATCGCGACCTTCATGAACAAGTACACCGCCCTACCCATGACGATGACGGGCACGCTCACCGATCAACAATCGGTCCGACGGGTCTTTGAAACCGCGAGCTTCTTCACGGCGACCGCCATGCCGCGCGCCATGGAGCGTTTCAACCCCGGCTTTAAGGCCGCGGCGAAGGTCCGTCTGATGCACTCGATGGTGCGCTTTAACATCATGCGTACCGGCAAATGGGATGTGTCCACTTATGGCATTCCGATTCCACAAGTGGACCAAATGCCTGCCGGGCTGATTGGTATTTTTCTTCTGTCTTACAAGCTTTTGGCGCAAGGGCGTACTGACTTCACACCGGCCGAGCGTGCCCGAGTGGAGATGGCGCGCTACCGCTGTTTTTTACTGGGCCTACCCGAAGAGTTATTAGGTGAAACCCCACAAGAGATTGTCGACCTGATGACCGCCAGAGATATGTCGCTGCATAAGATCTACGACGATGAAACCTGTGGCGAGCTCGTGCGCGGAACCATGGACGCAGAGCTGTTTACCGATCCGAGTATTACAGGTCGTTTCCACCGCTGGATGGAGCGCGG
>JAYOAN010000031.1:3707-13571 GCA_038104285.1 Halieaceae bacterium | reverse complement strand
TGCTCTCCCAGCTGAGCTAACCACCCTGGCAAGGAATCGGCGATTATAGAGACGCATGCTGGCCTGTCAATTACCTTTCAAAAATTAATCGTGATTTTTGCGTTTTCTGTCACCTGTTTCGTCCAAGTTGTGTACACTCCCGCGGCGATTGAAATGGGGCAGCGCAGGTAACAACGTGGAATTGTACGCAGACTTTCGATTCGAAGCCGCCCATCGGCTTCCCATGGTATCTGAGGGACATAAGTGCGCCCGCTTACACGGACACTCCTATTTCGTCCGTCTCGGCATCGCCGGTGAAGTCAATCCAGATACCGGTTGGGTTTTTGATTTCGAGGATATACAAGAAGCTTTCGGACCACTTTACGATCAACTAGATCATCACTACCTGAACGAGGTTGAAGGCTTGGAGAACCCAACGAGTGAAAATCTAGCTCAATGGATCTGGTCTCGACTGAAGCCTCGCCTACCTGAGCTGGACTACGTCGAAATTCGTGAAACCTGCGATTTTGGGTGTATTTATAGAGGGCCTTGAGCAGCGCCCTTAACAGGTATTTTCCCGCCTATCCAGCCCAATCCTTCAATTTTTTCTTTTTTTTACTTCTTTTTTTTCTAAAAGAGTATTGACTCGGAAAAAATCTTATTCACACCGAAGCCATGTGGTCCAACTTGGTCCCACTTAGTCTTCAGATCAGCAAAAATGGTTAAGGAATGCATTTTAAATAATTGATTTTAAAGTAAAAATATATACTGGTTAAAAATTAACCAATTTGTATATGGCAACGAAGTAACAACGTTTCGTGTCCAAGCAAACAAATTACCCACCAAATTATCCACAGGTTGTGTGGACAGAAATGATATGAAATGAGCTCATTAAGCAGCGTCAAAAAACTGTCGCACCGCCTTCTGGACGACCGCTGCCTCTTCTTGGTGCAACCAATGTCCAGCTCCGCTTACAGTGACCACGTTAACCTGCGAAAAAAGTGAAGAAAACTGGGCCCCAAAGTCATCAGAAACGTAATCGGAAAGCTCGCCCCGTAACACCAGCACAGGCCTCGCAAAGACCCCACCACCTCCACTCTTAGGCGATACTGCCCCCAAGATCTTACTGTACCCCGATTGCAAGCCGTCCAAATTAAAGCGCCAGTCGATCGTTCCGCCATCCCCAACACGAACATTGGTAAGCAAGAAATCTGCAACTCGAGGTTCATCCAACAAGGGCAGCATGACAGTCTTAGCCTCATCTCGTGAGGAGACCTTCTCGGCCACTACAGCTCTTAGCGCATTAAAGACATTGTCGTGACGACTCGGGTAAGAAACGGGTGCAATATCAAGAACAACTAAACGCTCCACAAACGAGGGATAATCCAGCGCCAATTGCATCGCAACCTTCCCACCGAGCGAGTGCCCAATGACTTTACACTGCTCGATGTCGTTATCGATCAGCCATGTGACGACAGCTTCCGAGTAAGCCTCAACCGACGCGGAAGACAGCCAAGGCGACCTCCCATGATCTGGCAAATCCACACTGAATACTCGGTGATCCGCTTTAAATCCGCGCGCTAACTGCCCCAAGTTGTTAGCCGAGCCGAATAAGCCATGTAAAAGCACGAGATTCGAGCCACCCTCTCCCGAAACCTTTACGTGTAAATTCTCTGCCACTTCGAAGCCTCCTTTGTTAGCATCGCGCAGGGTTTACAAATCGACAGTGACAGGGGGAATCATGTCAAACGGAAGATTAGCCAATAAGGCGCTGCGCGTTGCAACACTAGCGATTTGTGTTGCGCTACTCAACGCCTGCGCTTCCGGCGGCAGTGTGAGCGGCAGTGGTTACAATCCGACGACACCAAAAAATGCTATCGATGCTGACGCCATTCAGGCGGCAAACATCAAGCGCGTTGTAATCGCCGATGTAAACCTAGGCTCTCCCTCACGAAAATACCTGCAAAAGCGCGAAGGCGATGTCGATGCCATCATCGCCGAGGCCTTCGAGCGCAGTGGCTGGGAAGTTGTCTCCCCACGCGAATTTACTCAGCGATGGCGAAACGCGGTTTCAATGCACGGAGATCCAGTCGATCCAACCACCGGTCGAGTAAATAGCCGGACTTTTTCACGCATCATCAACACCATAAAAGATCAGATGATGGAATCCTCTCGCATTGACGCATTGGTATTCACAGATTTGCTGGAGAAAGATGTTTACTTTGCTCAAGGCGTAAATCGCGTCGCGCGGTGGGACGGTGTGACCCGTAAACCACCGACCCAAGGTGGCGGGCAAGGTGTATCGGTGAACTTCAACTGGAGCGTGCCTGTGGCGGCCACCACCGTTCGCATCTCGATCTTCAACAGCGATCTCGAGCGCATGTTTGTTGGTGAAGGCGGCATAGCACTAAACGAGGCTGTCGATACGCGCAGTGGCGCCGGCTTTGTGCGTCGTCGTGAGATTCTCGGTAACGAGACTCATATCCGTGAAGGCGTCGCACTTGCCCTGCATCCACTCATGCCAATGAAAAACTGGCCTGGTGAACCCGATTAACCACGATCGGTACCACTATTATGCGAATAGCGCACCTGTCCGCTCGAGCACCCAAAAGGTAGAAACTGCCCCCAGGACATAAACCGGGGTCAACTTTAACCACGGCGCTGAGCTGATACGAGAGATAACAACACCGACCATCGTGAGCAGTGCCACAAAAATCAGCTGCCCTACTTCGATACCGACATTAAAGAACAAGAGCGCCGTCGGCAGATGGACTTGAGGCAGACCTGTCTCGGCCAGTGCGCCCGCAAACCCCATGCCATGAAGCAAACCGAACGCGCCAGCTAAATACCAGGGGCGCTCCCATAGCGCACTTTGCTCATCAGGCGTAGAGAGTTCGTAGGCCAGTGCCCAAATAGAAACGGCAATTAACCATTCGATTAATGCCTCGGGATTGGTAACAACCCCCAAGGAAACCAGTGCCAAGGTAATACTGTGGCCGACGGTGAACGCGGTGATGGTGTAAACCAAGCGCCGTCCCCAGCTCACCAAAAGCAATAGACCCGCGACAAAGAACAAATGATCAATACCAATGGCTATGTGCTCAGCGCCCAGCCAAAGATAATGCCCTGCCGTCTCTAATAACGTGCGCTGCGCTGGAACAACAAATACGGGTTCTGAAACAGTCAACACTTCCTGAAAAAAGACCTCGGGTTGAGGTCTAACAGAAACCACCGCGGATGACTGATTCTCTGCAAGCCCAGATACGCTTAAGGCCAAGCCCTCCAATGATTCACTCTCACATTGCCACTGCTGACGGAGGACTTTGCCCGTGCCTTCGGGAAACCACGGCGTTTGAGAAACGACTGAGCACTCTGAGGGCAGCACGGGCAACATGGGAACATTTGATGTCGCTTGCGCCGGTGTTTTCCATACGACCGATATATCGCCATTAGAGAGCGCTCGCACGTCGAGTGCAGAAGGCGCAAATCGATGCGCTTGTGCCGCGAGCGGCATCAACATCATTAATAAAACAATGATCAGACGGCTCATAGAATCACCTCGTAACTGAGGAGTTGCGCATCAACCCACTGTTCAACGGCGGCATCCTCTGCGGCTCGTCTCAAGTCGCGACTAAGGTCGACCGACACCTCATCCAATGCCTTCAATCTGCCCGGCGTGCGGCTCTCCACCCATATCCAGTGTTGCCCAAAGATTGACGTTAGCGGCCCTATCCACGCGCCCTCAGCAGTATTTTCATCGCCCAGTTTCGTGGAGAGCTCAAGGGCGAACTGGTCGCCAAACTGTCGAGAGACATCGAGCAGGCTTACGTTCCTGAATCGATAACCCGCCAGGAAAACATCGCTACTGCCGCGGGCTTCATCGGGGCTTGCTCCAACCTTTATAGCTTTAGTAAGCGCTCTTGAACGCTCACCGGTCGTATCAGGGCGCAGAAAAACATGCGCGAAACTAATCCGCGCGGGCTCCTCGAATTCAGAAAGTCGACTGTTGTACTCCGCGAGAAGCTCAGTATCGGTTGGGGTGTAGGGAGGCTGTGTCGCTACGATAAGCGTCTCCATCACCTGAACGGTTCGACGGCGGACAACCTCATCCGCAAGATGTAATCGGAGCTCCCAAGCCTCCGATAGGAGCGCCTCGTCTGGCGCTTCGCGCTCTGGGCTCATAAACCGCATATTGCGAATCAGGCGTCGCTGGACCACAAGATCCTGATCAATTACACCGCGCTCAACCGCCTCGACAAAGAGAAGCTCCTCACGGAGCTCCCGCTTTTTAATCCTTTCAATTTGTTGGTCTGTGAGCGGAGTTTGCTGCAACTGCTGCAGGGCTTCAGTCTGTAGCTGAACCCGCTCTGGGTTTGGCGGACCCAACTGAGGTTTTGGCTCAGGGAAGAGCCAAAGATTAAGAATAAATAAAACGACGCCCGCAAATACGAATTGACTTACGACGGACCGAAAAACCCACATGTAACACTCCCCCAAGGAGCGCTAAAAGTGCGTCAGGAAATCGCTCGGGTCAAGCTCGGGAATGTTTTTTGATGGTCCTTTTCGAGTACCCACGTAAAGGAAGCCAATAACTTCGTCTTGCGCATTGCCACCCAGCGCCTCAACAACATGCGGATCCGTTGCGTATTGCCCTGTTCGCCACATCGCTCCATAACCCAGTGCGTTGGCGGCCAGAGACATGGCATGGGTCGCGGCGGCGGCAGAACCGACTTGCTCGGTACGATCGACTTTAGGATGAACTTTGTAGTCCAACATCACCGCCACCACTAAAGGCGCCCGTAATGGCGCCTTCAAGGCCTTTGCCAACTGCGCCTCGTCGGTCACGCCTCGCAAGCGCAAGCTTTCGTGCAGGACAACACCGAGATCACCCCGACGATCGCCCTCAATAACAACAAAACGCCAAGGCCTCAGCAGTGCGTGGTCAGGTGCACGAAGCGCCGCGCGAGTAATAAGCTTAACCTCATCAGCACTAGGACCGGGAGCTTCTAAGCTACCGTGTGAAACGCGCTCGGTGAGCGTGGTTAAAACATCATGATTTGTCATTTAGTAAGCTTACCAACCGTCTTGCTCTGATTTAAGCGGAAAGTTATCTCGGCACCACGTTTATTAGTATTAGGGTCTTTTTATACGGGGTTTTGCCTGCGCAGAGGTGTTTTTACCGAAGCCCCTTTAATTGATGATCGGGCCTCTCGCGTTATCGGCAACGAAAAACGAGGCTATGAGCACAGAGGTGCAACGCGTTTTGTGTCCCCTCTTCCCATAATCTTTATCTGTCGTCTTGCGGTAGGGCATCACACCACAACTTGCAGAAAAGGGAACACCGTAAAAGGCGCGTCGCGCTATTAGTAACGGTCAACGCGTCAGAACGCGGACTAACGAGCCCTTGCCCCAATGACTAAGCGAGTGCCAGCTCAGCCCTCAATGGCCCAATCGTCAGACACAACGCGCCCGTTCGTATCGATCGTAAGATCGCCGATCACGAGCTGACCCGCCTCCACGCGGATATCCTCATCAGATAGTACACCCTCGTTAAAACGATACATCGGTTGCCAATCACCTCTAAGACGGGCGGTTTCGATATCGTTACGACTACGCTCAACCGCTTCGTTAGCGCTTTGCCACTGGGAAATTGCCCCCGCGGAATGACGTTTTTTAAGCAGGGTCCGAGAAACATTAGGGCTCAACACCGTTGCCGTGGCATTGTTACCACCGAAGCCTTTACTGTTTACAAGTGCATAAGTGCAGTCGGCCGTCTCGACATCTCTCAGGGCGAAACTCAAGCGATCGGTCACCACATCATCGGCTAGCTTATCGATCGACCCGATGCCCGGCACCCAGCCTGACTCCCAAATACCTAAAAGCGCAGACATCTGATCGCCTGCGGCAGCACCTAATGAGTGGCCCGTGTGACTTTTGATTGCTGAAACGCGCCAATCGTCAACAGCCATTACCTGCGCAACCCTGCTAAATATCGCAGACTCCGAGCTGCGGTTTTGAGGCGTCCCCGTGCCATGCGCCATGACCAAACCATCGCGCCTAAAGGAATCCTCGCCGAGAATATCGCGCGCCGCCTGTGCTGCACGCGCCATCGTCAAATAATTACCGGCGCCCGGGCCCGGTATGGATTTTTTAGCACCATCGGCATGTACCGAGACAAAAGGTACAGCACCCAGAATCGGTGCTCCCTGCTCGAGGGCCAGTTTGTCATCCATCAGTATCATGACCTGCGCTGACTCGCCCATTACAAAACCACAGTTTTCCCCAAACGGGCGACACGCCGAGCGATAATGGATGAAGCCCTCTTCTCC
Source organism: Halieaceae bacterium (assembly GCA_038104285.1). GTDB lineage: Bacteria > Pseudomonadota > Gammaproteobacteria > Pseudomonadales > Halieaceae > Luminiphilus. The sequence continues at coordinate 7,263 of JAYOAN010000031.1, read as the reverse complement.
GACTCCTTGCAGTTGCCTGAGCTCTTTGTCGGTAGCCAGCGCACCCATCGCCACATAACCGTCCATAAGTTCGGGGATGATTGGCGCCTCGGACGCACCCACCACTGCGATGCGAGCTCGACCCGACTTGATGTCATCAACACCACGCTGAAGGTTGTAGAGAAACGTTGCGCAAGCACCCAAGGCGGGACCGGTGTGCCCCAAGGACTTCAGAACGTAGGCGTTGATGAAGTCGCCAGGCATCTCAGCAAAGCCTAGAGGACAATTCTTGGCACTCACGCGCTCTCCACGGTGCCCCGCTGTCATCATTCCACCGGTGGCTGCCTCATCGAGCTGCCCCATCGAACTGGAAACGTAGACACTCACTGCATCGGGCGGTAGGGAGCCTGCAAGTTGATCCCAATCCAACCCAAGGTCCGCGAGCGCATCCGACATCGCATAGATCGACATTTGCAGACCGCGAGGATGGTTACGCGATGTGTAAAGTGCGCCCGGATCAAACCCCATCGGCAATTGGCCAGCAACGCTTACATCGAACTCGCGCTCAGTCGGCACAAGGACCGTATCGCCCGACGACAGACCGCGAAGTGCATTCTGAGCCCGCGACGTTGTAAAGCCGTCAGGAGACAAATTGACAACGCCATAGACATCGTCAATCCGGTAACGATGGTTAATCGCTACGGCAGACGGATCGAAGTGTTGGCGCTCAATTCTGCGAACCAGGGTGCGCGCCAAGATCTCATCTTCAATATCTGAGTCCATCATGGCACCCAACGCCTTGATGGTTCGATTTCTCGCTTGAATATCAATCGAGTTGATAACAAGGCGGTTGTGTGCGTGACGCTGCGATGAACGCCCTGCAGTGTTGATCCCCCCGGATGCAACGATGACAGGTAGATTGGGCATAGATGTTATGTAATTCGGTTACCACTGACGCCTTTGATTGTAGAAACAGCGCCTTTTATACTTCTGTATTTTTCAGACATTAAATATGAAAAAACCGACGGAAAAATTTCGCATCCCACGTATTGCGGCGCTCATTCACAGCGACGCACTAGCAAGTTCGGTGACCTTGCCCATGGAACTCTCGATGGCAGCGGCGCAGACCGCTGGGCAGCGTATTGATAAGGAGAATAGCGTTCTGCTCGTCTCTCCCGATGGGGGACAAGTCACAACAAGTGGTGGTCTCACGGTCGACACCCAAGCCATCGATGCGGTCGGCAGGCTCGATTTGCTCGTCATCTCGGCGATTTGGAGAGACCCCAGGCGTGTCCTCCAAAGACACCCCTCATTGGTGCCCTTTATTCGGAGGGTGGCGCAGTCAAGTACTGCAATCGCAGCGGTAGGCACGGGGAGTTTTCTTCTCGCTGAGACAGGTCTTTTAAACCGAAAGGCAGCGACAACGCACTGGTTCTGGTTTGATGAATTTGCAAAGCGCTACCCTGAGGTGGATCTTCGCCGCGACCAGCTGATCGTTCAATCAGATAATTTGTATTGCGCGGGTAGTGTGAACTCGATCAGCGATCTTCTGGTATATCTCATGGGCAGCTTTTACAACCCGGAGGTGGCGAGACACATCGAAAACCAATTTTCGCCTGAGATACGTCAGCGTTTTCGCACGACCCAGTTAGGATCCCATACATTGCAAGACCACTACGACGAAATCGTCATGGACTTGCAGTTGTACATGCGTGAAAAGCTTCGAGCACCTGTGTCGATAGAGGATTTTGCGCGCCGATACGATCTTTCCGAGCGCACCCTGTCTAGGCGGTTCCAGCGGGCCACAGGCACAACCCCCTGGCAATATCTATTGAGTCTGAGAATGAGCGAGGCAGCTTCACTCCTCCGAAGCACTAATTTGTCAGTCACTCAGGTGGCAGCTGAAGTCGGCATCACTGATTCGGCGCATTTCGCACGACAGTTCAAAAAAACGAATCAATTAACGCCGTCTGAGTACCGGAAAGCGGTACGAGGGAAGATGTTTTCCGCCAACTGAGGGATGTCTTTTCATTGAGAGACGGGTGCCGCTGTGGCTTAATCGCTCCCCTTATTTAATCGCACTGGAGTCTTGTCTCATGTCCGAAGAAATCTACATTGTCAGTGGAGCCAGAACACCCATGGGTGGGCTAATGGGCGACCTTGCCGCCGTCACCGCGCCCCAACTCGGTAGCACCGCGATCAAAGCCGCCGTTGAGCGCTCAGGTTTGGGTGGGGACAAGATTGATGAGGTCTTCATGGGCTGTGTGCTCCCTGCGGGCCTTAAGCAGTGTCCCGCACGACAGGCGAGTCGATACGCGGGTCTGCCAGACCACGTAGGCGCAGTCACTGTAAACAAGGCCTGCGGTAGCGGTATGCAAGCCACAATCTTCGGCATCGACAGCATTCGCGCCGGCACCAATAAAATCGCCATCGCGGGTGGTCTTGAGAGTATGTCTAACGCACCACACCTTATGCCAAGCGGCCGAGCGGGTCAGCGACTAGGCCATACACAAATTTATGACCATATGTTCATGGACGGATTGGAAGACGCCTACACAGGCGGCGCAATGGGTAGCTTCGCTCAAGCCACGGCCGATGAATATGGCATCACGCGCGAGGCGATGGATGATTTTGCGATTCAAAGTCTGACTCGTGCTAAGAACGCAATCGAGCAAGGCTTGCTAAAGGCGGAGACCGCCGCTGTCGAGGTAAAGACACGTCGCGAGACCATTACGGTTGTCGATGATGAGCAACCTCACAAGGGCCGGGTCGACAAGATACCGGGTCTGCGAGCGGCGTTTGCCAAAGAAGGCACCATCACAGCCGCAAATGCCAGCTCCATTTCTGACGGCGCCAGTGCGCTCATTCTCGCGAGCGAGTCTGCTGTCAACGAATATGGCCTAACGCCAATGGCCAGAATCGTGGCGCACTCGCGCGCTAGCCGCGATCCAGCTGAGTTCACGCTCGCGCCTGTGGATGCGATTTCTTCGCTAATGGAGAAAACCGGTTGGTCAGCGAGTGACGTAGATCTGTGGGAGATTAACGAGGCCTTCGCCATGGTGACGATGCTTGCCATGCAAGCGCATGGATTGGACCCTGAAAAGGTCAACGTACACGGTGGCGCCTGCGCACAAGGCCACCCCATCGGCTCCACAGGCTCTCGAATCATCATCACCCTGATGCATGCCATGCACCACTATGGCAAGGACAAAGGCGTAGCCGCGCTATGCATTGGCGGTGGCGAGGCGACTGCTGTTGCCATTGAGAAGTGCTGATTTAGGAGAGGTTTCATGCCGCTAGATTCGGTTCCGGATATCCTTGACGATATTCGCGAAGGAAAAATGGTCATTCTGATGGATGACGAGGACCGTGAAAACGAGGGGGATCTCGTGATTGCGGCGGAAAAAGTCACGCCAGAAATTATCAATTTCTTTGCGACCGAAGCCTGCGGATTGATTTGCATGCCTATCACGGCTGAGCGAGCACGCCAGCTGCGCATACCGCTCATGGTGCGCGACAATCGATCACAGCACGAGACGAACTTCACGGTATCCATCGACGCCACGCATGCGGTCGG
>JAYOAN010000031.1:1578-3607 GCA_038104285.1 Halieaceae bacterium | reverse complement strand
ATGGCGCGACGTCCAGAGCTGGAGGTGTTCGCAGATAAGCACAACCTTCGTATTGGTACGATCGCAGATCTTATCGAATACCGCGCGCTGCACGAACAATCAGTGCGCTGTAGCGGTGAATTTCCTATCGATACTCGTTGGGGCCCGTTCACGCTGACGACTTTTGAAGACCTGGTCGACGGGCAGATTCAATACGCGCTTCACAAGGGTGATCTAACTGCTCCAGATCTTCCGGTTCGTATTCAACCGATCAATACCCTACGTGACGTCCTTGGCACAAAGCTTCCCAATGGCTCTCAAGGCTGGTCCTATGAATCTGCAATGGCTTACATCGCAGACCAGGGACGAGGCTTAGTGGTAATGCTTGGTGGTTGGGAATCACCTGACACCATCATGCGTAATATCGCGCAGCTTGCCGGCACCGCTGAAGTCGAGGCACCACCGCAGAATTATCGGGTTATTGGCACAGGTGCGCAGATGCTCCGCCACCTTGGCGTCACCAACATGAGGGTCATGTCGGCGCCCATTAAGTTCAATGCGATATCGGGTTTCCAGCTCGAGGTGTCTGGCTTTATTCCACGCTCATAAGTCGCTGCAGATTTGACGAGTCAGCGCGGCATCACCGCGACAGTTACGATTGAGCGACAACATGCGTTGTGCCGCTATCAGTCCAGAAGTCAGCTATGGAAAGTAATTGCAGAGCTCAGATCTGTACGGTCTGTCACCACGTCATTGATTGGCGTATCGACGGGATAGCCAAAGGACAGACCAAACATCAGTTTGTGGTGCTCGGGCACCTCGATCACTTCACGGATTTGCTTAGCCATGAAGCCCAGCGCCGTTTGCGGGCAGGATCCCAGTCCCTGCGCGGTTAAACCCAACATTACCGTCTGAGTAAACATTCCCAAATCGCACGCTTCTCTTAAGCCAAACCCGTCCGGAAGCATAAAGAACGCTACCGCAGGTGCGTCAAAGAAACGAAAATTCCCGAGGAACCACTCTTGCCGCTTAGCTTTTTCCTCCCGAGGAATACCCAAAGCATCGTAGAGCGCTTTGGCTGCGCCGTACTGACGATCTTTGTAGACACCCTCATAGACACCGTCGTAGGGGAAGTCAGGCGCCACATCGCCTTTTGCGAAGGCCATAGGAAGCACTTCTCTGAGCTTCTCAAGCTTCTCTCCAGTAACGATATGTACAAACCATGGCTGCGTGTTGCAATTGCTTGGAGCACGAAGCGCTGGTGCAAACACCGTGTCGATAACATCGCGCTCGACAGGGTCGGACTTGAATGCACGAATCGAACGTCGCTCATTCACGATAGCCTGGAAAGTTTCAGCAGCACTGTTCATGGTCACTCCTAAAGAAAAAAAACCGAAGAATCAAAAAAGTCTAGAGAGCGAGGCTACACCGACTTACACATCAGGTGAATAGCGCAAAAAAATCGCTCCAGTTTACTCAGATTCTATTCACGCGCCTTTGGTTACCAACTTGTTGTCTGCTCGGCTTTCACTGCGCTTCATACACCACTCATTCGCCCACGTGACAAAGCTGAGAAGCACCCTTCACACGCACTGACCGTGGGCTGCTTTCTGTGATGTCTAAACGCGATCTAAAAGGACCTAACGCTCCCATCGGGATTGAGCGGCGCATCTTTATTAACGGGCCAAGAAGCATCAAAGCGTGCAACCGCCAACGCCTCTACCGGCGCGAAGTTATTAGCCCCGATACCCGTCGATTTAGCCTGATTACCACTCAACCAATCGAAAGCTGCTACGAAAGAATCTTCCTGCGCATCACCAAACGGGCGCGTCGCATCGTCGGCTGCTTCAAAAAAGGTGAAACGCCCGGTGCTCACAAGGCCTGTAAAGTAACCGCCCTGTCCTTCGCCATTTTGAATCTCAAATGCAATAAGCCTTAGGCGTGTTTCACACGCATCAGGATCAAGATCGAATGCGTACTGACCAACAGCTTTACCCGATGTTTCAGACCCAACGATAGCGAGCTCAATATGAGGGTCGAGACCATTGAT
>JAYOAN010000031.1:0-1478 GCA_038104285.1 Halieaceae bacterium | reverse complement strand
TCGATCACCAAAGGCTCACCTGCGAGTGGCGGCGTAGTGGTCTCGGCGGTCGTCACCGAAATCTCGCTTTGCTCCCCCTCGTATTCAACGCGGAAAACGGTAGTTTGAAGCTCTCCTCTTGCGCCAAACACGGCGGTGGGAAGTTCAGCATTGCGCGCTAACAGCTCCTCCCAGGTTTCAAAATCAGCTTCTCCATCACGCTTTACCGCCAGAAGACGCTGGCCGCGACGAATACCGGCGGTATGCGCAGGCCCGTCTTCGTAGGAGTCGGCAAAGTAGAAGTTGTCGTTAATAATCCGATAGCGCACGCCATAGCCATAAAAGGTTCCAGACGTGAAACGCTGCGTGTCTTCTTCAATCGTCGTTAGGTATGAGAAGCCAGGATCACGACCTGTACCGTCGGTCCAAATCGGCTGCATGATCGCTGCCAAGTATTCAGAGGGGTCCGAGTAAGCCGCAGCATCAACCTGCGCTAATTCCTCATACCAGTAGTAATAACTTTCAGACACCTCTTTAACGAACTGCACCTGCGCATCAGCCCCACAAGCGTCGGTGCTGCCACCACCGCTTGAACCGGATCCCGAACCAGAGCCCGATCCTGTGTCGCCACCAGCGACGGGGGTCGGTGATGACGAACCTCCGCCGCCACCGCCGCAGGCAACAACGCTGATACTGAGAACAAGGGCGGTAATAAATTTGGGTGACATTACTTTTTCCTGACTTTTTCCTGACTTTTTTCCTGGAAGCTATCGGGTAGCTTTTCGTGCACCATAGAGAAAGTCCCTATTCGCGCCAACTCATTGTGTGACTCTTTACATCGCTGTCTTATGATGCCTTTTCGATCGGTTGGCCAGCGTCAGCGTCGTTATTGCGTATTGATGGCGGTTTGGAAGCAAGGTCGCTGAGTAATGCGCTCAACGTAGGCCTTCACATTCGGCATATCCTCAGAAACGCAGCCCATGCGATTACTCATAAAACACGCGTGACCCAACATGATGTCCGCTGCAGAGAAATCGCCTATGAGGTACTCACGCCCCTCCAGAGCTTCGTTGACCGGCTTTAACGCATTATTGAGTAAGCGCTGCGCCTGACCGAGCACAACTGGGTCTCGACGATCCTCGGGAAGAAGAATGGTGTGAACGACAATGGTATTCATCGGTGGCATCACCATGCCCTCACAGTAGTGGAACCACTGTAAAAACTCAGGGAACATTTTGTTTTCTGGTGCGGGCTTCAAACCACCGTCTTTGTGGCGCGCAAGGATGTATTCAACGATTGCACCTGACTCGTAAATCGAAACGTCACCGTCCTCGAGGACGGGTATCCGCCCTAGCGGATGGCGATCACGGTGCTCGTCTGACTTGAGATCTTTCGGATGAAACGACATTGCGTTGAGCTCGTAAGGCAACTCAAGCTCTTCAAGCAACCAAAGAATACGCCCAGCACGTGAGTTAGGTGCGAAATGAAGTTTGAGCATA
>JAYOAN010000194.1:0-2599 GCA_038104285.1 Halieaceae bacterium | reverse complement strand
GATTTAGCTCCGGTTTTGCCGAGCTCGACCGTGTCTTGGGCGGTGGCTTTGTTCCAGGCTCAGCAATTTTGATCGGGGGACACCCCGGTGCAGGCAAGAGCACTTTATTGCTTCAAACGCTGTGTAAGCTCGCTGCGCAGGCTCCCGCACTTTATGTCACGGGTGAGGAGTCGCCGCAGCAAGTCGCTATGCGGGCTAAGCGCTTGGGTCTAGAGACCGATGCTTTGCAGCTCATGGCTGAGACCGATGTTAACGAGATTTTGGCGGCGGCTGACAAACACAAGCCAAAGGTCTTGGTAGTCGACTCCATTCAGGTGATTCACAGCGATGCTTTGACCTCAGCACCGGGGAGTGTGGCTCAAGTCAGGGACTGCGCGGCCTTGCTCACGCGTTATGCCAAGCAAACGGGTACCGTATTGATTCTGGTGGGTCACGTCACGAAGGATGGCAGCCTAGCCGGGCCTAAGGTGCTCGAGCATATGATCGACTGCTCCGTGTTGCTGGAAGGTGAGCAAGATTCCCGCTATCGGACGCTGCGAGGACAGAAGAATCGCTTCGGCGCAGTGAATGAACTTGGCGTGTTTGCCATGACCGATGTCGGTTTGAAAGAGGTTCTCAATCCATCGGCTATTTTTTTGGAGCGCGCTGAGACGCCAGCACCGGGTACCGTGGTTGTTGTTGTCTGGGAGGGAACGCGGCCATTACTTGTTGAAATTCAGGCCTTGGTTGACGCCAGTAATTTAGGGAATCCGCGCCGCGTTGCGGTTGGCTTCGAGCAGAATCGGCTCGCGATGTTGCTTGCAGTATTGCACAGGCATGTGGGCTTGCACGTGGGTGATCAGGACGTCTTTGCCAATGTCGTGGGCGGTGTTCGAATCGCTGAAACGAGCGGTGATTTGTCGCTCTTGCTCGCTGTTGTATCCAGTCTTCGTAATAAGGTGCTTCCCAAGGACCTTGTTGTCTTTGGCGAAGTTGGTTTGACGGGCGAGATCCGGCCAGTGACAAGCGGTCAGGAACGGATTTCCGAAGCAGCAAAGCACGGCTTCAAGCGCGCGATCGTTCCTAAAGGCAATGCGCCAAGAACGAAAATCCCTGGCATTCAGGTTCAACCTGTCTCGAGGCTCGACGAGGCCATTGCACTGTTTGACTGAGTGAAGTCAGGTCGCTAAGTCGCTGACACATTTCTTGCACGTTGATTGAAATAGCCCGTCGATTCAAGCAATGGGGCCGATTTTGTTCGTTCTGTGCTAATTGTCTGACTACATCAACTTTCGATGTTTCACGCGGCTTGGCACATCAGCGTCACGGCCCAATCGAGCGCGACGCTCTTCCTCATACTCGCTGTAGTTGCCCTCGTGGAAGATAACAGAGCCATCATCTTCATAAGCCAGAATGTGGGTGGCAATGCGGTCGAGGAACCAGCGATCGTGTGAGATCACCATCGCTGAGCCGGGGAAGGCCTGCACAGCGTCCTCGAGGGCCCGGAGTGTCTCAACGTCAAGATCGTTAGTTGGCTCATCGAGCAGCAATACGTTAGCGCCTTGCTTGAGAAGCTTGGCAAGGTGCAGACGATTTCGCTCACCGCCTGACAGGTCTTTAACGAACTTCTGTTGGTCGGAGCCCTTGAAGTTGAACCGCCCAATATAGGATCGCGACGGTACCTCGTAAGTGCCGATGCGGATGATGTCTAAGCCATCAGACACTTCCTCCCACACTGTTTTGGAGCCGTCGAGGTCGTCGCGTGATTGATCGACATACCCCAGCTGTACGGTCTCACCCACGGTCACTGAACCCCCATCGGGCTGCTCGTGTCCCATCAGTAACCGGAAGAGAGTCGACTTACCCATACCATTTGCGCCAACGATGCCCACGATCGCGCCCTTAGGTACGGTGAACGTCACATCGTCGAACAAGAGCCGATCGCCAAAGATCTTTCTGAGACCTTTCACTTCGATCACTTTGTCGCCGAGGCGTGGACCGGGTGGGATATAGATTTCGTTGGTTTCGTTACGGGTCTGGAAATCTTGCGAGTTCAATTCATCAAACCGAGCAAGACGGGCTTTGTTTTTAGCCTGCCGACCTTTGGGGTTTGATCGCACCCACTCGAGCTCGGCTTTGATGGCTTTTTGCCGTGAGGCCTCTTGGCGTTGCTCCTGGGCTAAGCGCTGATCTTTCGCTTCGAGCCATGTTGAGTAGTTGCCTTCATAAGGTATGCCGCGACCTCGGTCGAGTTCCAAAATCCAGCCTGCAGCGTTGTCGAGGAAGTAGCGGTCGTGGGTAATGGCAACCACAGTCCCCGTAAAGCCCTCGAGGAAGCGCTCTAGCCAGCCTACAGACTCTGCGTCCAAGTGGTTGGTTGGCTCGTCCAGAAGCAGCATGTCAGGTTCGCTCAGGAGAAGTCTCGCGAGCGCTACGCGGCGTTGTTCACCTCCCGATAAGTTGGTGACATCCGCGTCCCAGGGTGGGAGTCTTAATGCATCCGCAGCAACGTTGAGACGCGTTTCGAGGTTGTGCGCGTCCGTTGCTTGGATCACGTCCTCGAGTCGCGCCTGTTCCTTGGCTAGCGCATCAAAGTCCGCATCAGGTTCTGCGTAAGCCG
>JAYOAN010000030.1:10812-13816 GCA_038104285.1 Halieaceae bacterium | reverse complement strand
CTTAAGGTTTAGTGCCGAATCGTCTCTTACGGATTTAAAATAGTGAATCAGGCACAGGCACAAACAGGCTCGCTCGCACAGTTTTTCTCTCAGACGGTAGCCGACTCAGACCGCTTGTTTTGGTTACTCAATGCCGGCGGGTGGATTGGTCTTTCTGTTGTGACATTGGTAAGTCTCTCGCTGCCTTATGATCAGTTTGAGTTTGCCTACATAGCACACAACCTTATTCAGTCGGTTGCCGGTTTTATGTTGTGCGCGCCACTGCGAAGTGCCATCAAGCAGTCCTGGTCTTGGAGCCCGTGGAATAGGGTGCTCGTTGCAAGCGCATTAACCATTATTAGCGCCGCTGTGTGGACGGCGTTTCGGCTGCAGCTACTGATGATCCTTACAGATGAGACAGGGTTATGGGGGGACTTTGGGGGATGGTTTTTCGCGTCTTTGTTTGTCTTCCTCGCATGGGTATTACTTTACCACCTTGTTAAGTTTGCACAGTTGCTTCAAGGTGAAAAAGAGACATTGCTGGTCCTCGAGGCTGGTCGAAGAAAAGAGGCCTTCAAACTGGTTTCCGCAGAGTCGGCGGCTCGAGAAGCTCAGTTGAAACTTTTGCGTTACCAACTAAATCCTCATTTTCTGTTCAACACCCTTAACTCCATCGCATCGCTTGTCAGTGCACGTCGAAGCGAGGATGCGCAGAGTATGATTGGTGAGCTGTCGACATTCTTGCGATTTTCTCTCGAGTCGGATCGTAATATCACGGTGCCCTTGAGAGATGAGATTGAGGCCCTTGATTTGTATCTGAGGATTGAGCAAGTGCGATTTTCTGATCGGCTGGTTGTTGAGCAGGAGATTGACCCCCGGGCATTACCAGAGCAAGTGCCTAGCTTACTCCTCCAACCACTTGTTGAAAATGCCATCAAGCACGCAATTGGACGAGCCGAGGACGGCGGACAAATCTTGATTTCCGCTCAACTCGCTGAGCAAGCGCTGATCGTGACGGTAGAGGATAGCGGCTCACCCGACGGTGCAGATCAACCGGAATTGAGCGAACTTTTTGACTCGCCAGGTTTCGGATTGAGAAGCACGGCTGAGCGGCTGCAGAATTTGTACGGAGATGACTTTAGCTTCAATGCTGGACGCTCACGTCTTGGGGGCTTGAAACTTGCATTACATTTGCCTACCAGAGGGCGACGGACATGACAAATAAACTGAAGGTGTTGATTGTTGACGATGAACCGTTGGCGCTTGACTACATGGAGCGACTGCTGAGTCAGGTAGATGATATAGAGATCGCAGCGAGGTGCCGAAGCGGTAGGGAAGCGCTAGCCGAGCTTCAAAATCAGGCGATTGACCTAATGTTTCTTGATATTCAAATGCCGGGATTGAACGGCTTGGACGTGGTAAAGCGGTGTCAGAGCGACGTCATGCCTGCGGTTGTGTTCGCTACTGCCTACGATGAATACGCTGTTCGCGCTTTTGAGGCCAATGCCGTCGACTATTTATTGAAGCCATTTGAATCCGAACGAGTGATAGAGGCTGTTTCGCGCGCCAAGGACCGGTTGCTATCCGTCGCCCTGCAAAGTGGCAAAGATGCTGCGGTTGCGGCGATTGCAGGGCTTGAAGGGGGGGCGGAGCTTTTGGCTGGAGAAGTTCAGGAGCGACCCGCGAGATTGCCTATCAAAGATGGACCGCATACCCACCTAGTTGAGCTTGAGACCATTGACTGGATTGACGCTGCTGGGGATTACATGTGTGTTCATGCAGGTAACCAGACTTACATACTGCGCTCGACGATGAAAGAACTCGAGAAAAAGCTAACCGGTGAGTTTGTCCGCATCCACAGATCAACCATTGTGAATCTGCACAAGGTGAGATCCGTCGATGCAATACCGAAGGGAGAATGCTTGCTGCATCTCGACGATGACGTCAGTTTGAAGGTCAGCCGAAACTATCGATCTGCCGTTCAAGAGCTTATGGGATAAGGCAAAACAGCACCTTTCCCACTTGTCTCGCCCCAAGTCCTTATTGTCGCGTTTGTATTAAGCGTGTCGCGTCGTTGTGGGATAAAGCAGACTGCTAAAACTAACTATATATTCATTGAATTGGGGTTACTCATGTTTGATCGTTTGCATCGTCATGGCCGTTTGATCGGAATTGGCCTAGCGGCAGCACTACTCAACGCTTGTGGTGGCGGCAGTGCTTCCTCTCCTGAGGTGGAGCCGTTCTATATCGAAGAGCAAGAAGAATGGCGCCTTGTATGGGCGGATGAATTTGACGGCAGCAGCGTTGATTCAAGCAACTGGACATTCCAGACAGGTGATGGCAGCGACAACGGCCTGCCTGGATGGGGTAACTACGAGCTTCAGTACTACCAAGCAGACAACGCCTCTATTCAAGAAGTTGACGGTGAGTCAGCCCTTGTGATTGAAGCGCGTCAGGAGAGTGTTGGTAACAGCGCCTACACCTCGTCGCGTATGCGTTCTATCAACAAGTTCGACTTCCAGTACGGGCGTGTCGAACTACGGGCGAAAGCCGCACCTGGTGACGGTATGTGGTCCGCTATCTGGATGTTGCCATCGAACTCGCCCTACGGTGTTTGGGCAGCCAGTGGTGAAGTTGACATCATGGAAGTAGTAAACGCTGGCACGGAAAACCAAGGCGTTTTCCTAGCGGCACACTACGGCTTTGAGTGGCCCTTGAATCAGATCACAAGCGCGGGTGCTGACGTAAATGACGCAAGCGATTGGCACACTTATGCGCTGGAGTGGTCTGGAGACTATTTACGGTGGTTCGTTGACGGAGAGCATTTGCGTACCGTTAGCAAGGACGTTTATTACAGCTACTACTTCAAAGACAACACCGACGGCTATCAGCTGGCGACGAATGAAGCAGCACCTTTTGACAGAGACTTTCACCTGCTTGTAAACCTTGCCGTCGGCGGTATTGGTCCGGGCGTTGAGCTCGACCCAGCGGCTGTTCCTGGTGAAATGGTCGTCGATTACATCCG
>JAYOAN010000030.1:7708-10712 GCA_038104285.1 Halieaceae bacterium | reverse complement strand
GGCAGAGGCATGGTGCTGGATGTCATGAGCGACGGCGGTGGTAACGTGGTTATCAATGCGGCTGATGGCAAAGTCTTCGATGTCTATGGTCATCGTGGTGGTGGCGAGCTTAAGTTCGATATGTACATCGACAGCTCCATGACTGCACCCGGTAGCAGCATTTCGATCAAGATGGACAGCGGTTTCCCCGCACTCGGTTTCGTTTCTCTTAACGTCGCCGACATGCCAACTAACGAATGGTTCTCGTACAGCGTTTCGATCAACCAGCTTTTGGCCAACCGCGGTGATCGCGCTTTGGCCCTAGGCGCGGTTCAGAACCTCGTTGTGGTTGAGCCGAGCGCTGCGGCACATGTGCAACTAGACAACATTCGGCTGGTTTGTGGTACGCCTAACGGGGACTGTGGCATCGCGGCACCTGCGCGGGCTACTGATGACTTGGTGATCACGGTTATTGATGAGAATGGTCAGGCGGGTTCAGCTTGGTCACCCGGTATTTGTGCCGTTTCTGCGGAGAATGACTTCTCGGCCGATTACTGCGACGGAAACACTTCGAATCAGGTCACTTGGTCAGTTGTGCCTACAGGTGACGATACTATTGGTCCCAACGCTGTTCAGGTTAACTGGGGCGATGGTGTCGGTGGCGCGTGGTTTGTTAAAGATGACCAAGGCCTTGATTTGAGCGACTCCAATGGTGGAACGCTCAAGTTTGATATCAACCTTACGGCAGCAACCGCGGCGGATGGCATTATCTACAAGGTGGAGAATGATTATCCGCAGGGTACAGGTCCTATTGAGCTTGATTTAACGGGGTATGCACCTGGAACCTGGATGAGCGTTGAGGTGCCGATCGCGGATCTGTTGCTATCAACAAATGCAGAATTAAACAACCCGCCCGGTGGTCGTCTGAACTTGGCTGCTGTAAAAGCGTTCCTTGTTCTGTCACCTAACGGCGAGCAGGGCGGAAAGTCGCTGAAAGTAGCGAACGTTCGTCTGGAGCGCTTGGCTGGAGAGGAAGTCGAAGATACTGGCATCTTAGGTACATGGATGCTCGCGCCTGAAGCTGGCTCTCTGGGTGTAGGTCCCGCGGAGTTCGATGTCTCTTGGTGGAACGGTGATGATGGCGTGATCGCATTACGTGCCTGTTACTACGATGATGAGTACGTATTCGGTCGCGATGGATCGTTCCGCAACGTTCAGGGCGAGGAAACTTGGCTTGAAGTGTGGCAAGGTGTAGAGGCTGATGGTTGTGGCGCCCCTGTTGCACCACACGACGGCTCGATCGACGCTACATTCGAGTACGACGAAGAAGCGCAAACACTCACTATCAACGGCCAGGGCTCTTACATGGGTCTAAGTAAAGCCGTGAATGGGGCTGAGCTCGCGTCTCCTGGGGATGCGCCTGGAAGCATTGTCTACAATGCCTATGAACAGGCCGATGGTTCGCTAGTCGTGACTGTCGAGGCGGGTGTAGGTGTATGGTGGAACTACAAGTTCATCAAGACCGCAGAGCCGCCACCTCCATCCAATTTTGAAGGTACGTGGATGATGGCGCCTGAGCCCGGCTCTTTGGGCGTAGGTCCCGCTGAGTTTGATGTGTCGTGGTGGATGGCCGACGAGGGTGTCATTGCGGCTCGTGCCTGCTACTTTGACGACGAGTACATTTTTAACCCTGATGGCAGCTTCCGAGTGGAATATCAGGAAGAGACATGGCTTGAAGCATGGCAGTCGGGCGGTGGCGAAGAGTGTGGTGCGCCCGTAGCGCCTCATGATGGATCTATTCCCGGTACTTGGAGTCATGATCAGGAGGCCGGTACGCTGACGATTGGTGGCCAGGGATCATTCATTGGTTTGCCTAAGGCCATTAACGGCGCCGAGATCAGTTCGGCTGCGGACGTTCCCGGAAGCATCACTTACAACGTCTACGAGCAGGAAGACGGCTCGTACGCCGTCACTGTTGAGGCAGGAGATAGCGTTTGGTGGAATTATAAGATCGTTAAAACAGCAGGTCCTGCAGAGCCTTCTCCCATTGCCGGAACGTGGTACATGGCGCAGAGCGATGGCTCGCTTGGTGTCGGACCTGCGGAGTTCGACGTGTCGTGGTGGAGTAACGACGCTGGCGTAACAGCATTGCGTGACTGCTACTTTGACGACGCTTATGTCTTCGGAGCAGATGGGTCATTCAGTAACGTACAGGACGGTGCTACATGGCTCGAGCCTTGGCAGTCAGGTGGTGCTGAGGAGTGTGGTGCTCCAGTGGCACCTCACGACGGATCGGCAGATGCATCATTCGTTTATGATGGTGAGATGAACACGCTCACTATTAGTGGCGCGGGGGCCTATATTGGCCTGCCTAAGGCGATCAATGGTGCTGAGATCGATTCGGCGGCTGCGGTGCCTGCCAGCATCGACTACAACGCGTACCTCAACGAAGATGGCACAATGTCCGTCACGGTCGAGGCCGGCGATGGTGTTTGGTGGAACTACCTACTCACCCGCTAAAGCTACCTGAAAACAGGAGCCGGGCTAAGCCCGGCTTTTTTTTGTCTTTCCTGTGAGGGGCAATACTCGACATTTGAGAAAACACACGGGGTCCGCGTGCCCCGACGCGAGAGCTATGAGGCGCTCAAACCTTAGCGTGTTGGACGAGCGTTTTGACGAACGCACCATGTTCCGGGAGCTTTGCCACCGTCTGGGCTACTTCGTGTTGTATGCCCTTTAAAAACGCCGTCATCTGGCTCTCTGACATCGCGTGAGCGATATTGTGATAGCCCTCGGGGTACATCCCTTGTCCCATCATCACCTGAACCCAGGAGTTCTCTGCAAAGACATCGTCTTGGGGTTTAAACACGCGCGCCGACCGTTCAAAGAGCTCCATGCGGTGTTTGAGCGAGTCAGGCAAGTCCATGTTTCTACAGTGATCCCAGAATGGGTCGCCATAGCGTTGGTTAAGGGTGTAGTGGAGAACGATAAAGTCACGAATATGCTCAGCTTCTGAGCGCATCGT
>JAYOAN010000030.1:0-7608 GCA_038104285.1 Halieaceae bacterium | reverse complement strand
GTGCAGTCGATGAATAAATCACCATCAATACGCTGACCGTCCTCGAGATGCAGTGCCTCAATAAACCCATCCTCTGATGAGGTTTCAACGCGTTGTATTTTTCCCTCAATGCGCGTTGTACCAGCTGACTCAGCGAGTTTACGCAGATACATGCCGTACTTACTCGCATCGAGGTGGTAGGCGTAATTCAGTTTGTTCTGACTCGTGATAGCGAAGCGCTCGGCTTCAGCCGCTTTGAGCTCGGTGCAGTACTCGCCGTAGTCTTCAGCCAGCCCCATTTCTTTTGCACGGAGCCAAAAGTGGTGGAATCCTGCAGCCCAGCTTCCTTTTCCGGTATCGCCAAAGGAGTGGAAATAGTCCTCGCCTTCCTTCCGCCAGTTCTCGAACTGGATGCCCAGCTTGAAGGTACCGCTGGTGAGTTTTATGAAATCAGGTTCTGGAATTTGCAGGAGACGGTTGATCGTTAAGATCGTGGGGATTGTTGCTTCTCCAACGCCAACCGTACCGATCTCCTCAGATTCGACGAGGGTAACACTGATTTTTCTTCCAACCAGTCGTGAAAGTGCCGCTGCCGCCATCCACCCTGCGGTGCCGCCGCCTGCAATAACTACCTTTTCTACAGTGCGCTGACTCATCAGTAGGCTACCGTTTTAATGAATTAGTGAGCTCTGCACGCAATTGTCGTGCGAGCGTGTCGCTAACTTCCCCAAGCCGACCCCAACTCGCCTCAGGTAGATGCTTGAGGTGCTCGTTGGTTTCGGCAAATATGTAGTGCTCGAACATCGCTTTGAGTGCCTGACGCTGATGCAATGGTAGCGAACGTATGCTGAGAAACGCATGCTTTAGCGCCTCCGTCGGTGAGCCATAAACGCCCGCCGTCTCCTGCCACCAGAAATTGACAAGACCATTGATAGGGCTCAACGCCTCAACCTGATGCCACCACATGTTCGGCAGATAGATAACGTCTCCCGGTTGCAAGGTCGCTGTCTGAGAGCACTCTTCCGCTGTTCTGAATTTTGGATATTTCTCGTAATCAATATTGTGGAAGTCCACCATGCTGATGGGCTGCCCTCCAGGCGTAAGATCCCAAGGGCCTACATATAGATTCTCTACCTGTTCGGGCGGAAAAACGGTAAAGCGGCGCTCCCCAATGACGCAGCAAGCGATGTTCCGGGGAAAGTCGAAATGCGCCGCGACACGAGATTCGTTACCAATCCAAAGACTAGTCATTGGATTTGGTAGTTCAAAGGGCAGGGTATGTACTTCATTGAAGCCTGGTAACCAGGCGCTTGTTTGTGTACTACCTACATAGAGCGAGGGTGTTTTTTCATTACTTTGCGAAAAAGTGAGGAGCTTTTCAAAAACTTGGGTTAACTGTGTACTGACTTGTACAAAATTAAATCCTGTTACCTCCTCGTTATAAAAAAATCTGCCGTTCGATTCGGGCTCCGCCAAGAAGGCATTTACAGGGCGGCCTTTATAAAACCCAGCTAGGTAGCTTAGCGCGCTCTGCGCACTGTTCAGCGAGGCCTTAACTATTGGCCAATCCGTCACGTAACCGCGGGCAATCCAAGGTGTATCCGAAAGGAATAGTTCGGCTGACGGTGCAATGCCGGGCGTCAGTTGAACTTCTTTAATGGCGGTAGCGCGTTCAAGCAATGATTACACCTCAGCCGTAATTGTTGCGTTTTTCAATTCGATCAAGCGCTTAAGCTGAGATTGCGATGCGACCATCATGTAGGCGGGTAGCAGGTGGCCTCGTCTCTGAAGATCCGCAATAGCCTCTTCATTGAGTGTTTGCAGTTTCTCGTCATCAATGGCGTAGAAGCCTTCAAGCGCGTGGTCCTGACCATTTTTTAGTGTGATTTTGAGCGTGATTGCTGTGATCAGGTCGTATTCATTGAGCGCTTCAACAAACAACGGCGTTAAAGTATGGCCCTGATGGATGCCCTCTAGCATCGTAGCTAGCCGATCTAGGTAGGCTGTATTGCCGCCAAACTCTAAAAAGAGTGGCTCACCCTCGTCCTGCGATACATTTGGGTGATCCATATCAATAGCAATAACGCGTGCGGGTTCTCCTGTATCGGTTTGCCCATCCGTCGCGATCATCAGTGGACCCCTCTGGATGAGCATGGGAATGTATTGACTTGTCCAGCGGTCTTTACCTAGGAAAAGGTTCTCACCTTGCTCGAAGCCAAATAACGCAACAGGTGTGAAGTTGCCATCGTCGGGTGACTTGTAAAACATCAGCGGGAAGTTGCTTTGTAAGGCACGCATTTCACTGGTGTAAACGGGTGTGAACATCACCCGCTCCGCGTCGCAGGGCGTCTTCTTGATCTTCAGATGGGCGTGTTCGACGTTGTTTAGTTTTTGAATATTTCCCACAACAGTTACCTAGATGCGTGCAAAGTCTTGCTCGCGTAATTGATTCATTAAAAAGCGGTTGGGTGGCAAAAATTGACCATACTTACTCGCTTTCTTTTGTGTTTCAGCGAACAACCGCTGCGCCATCTCACGTTGCTGGTCGCCTGTTCGCAAGGCAGGAAACGCAGGCCTTGATTCAAAACCCATGCCGTACAGGACGTATTGATAACTTGCCGCAGGGAACATCTCGTCGCGACGTAAGTCATCATGATACCAAGGTGGGCGATTCGCCCACACGACCAAGTTCTCTTTGAGCGAGTCAGGAATAGACTCTACCTCACGGTTCGCGCACCAGTACGCTGAGTCATCGCGCTGCGACAACACATAGTGGAGCTTTAAAAAATCGATAATTTGAGTCCAGCGGTTCGTAAACTCACGATTGAATCGGCTTGAGATCACTTCCATGTCACCGCGGTGCCGTGGCATCTGGTTTGCAAGGGCAGTTGCGCTAAGTTCAACGAGCACTAAGGCAGAAGCCTCGAGCGGTTCTATAAAGCCTGCAGAGAGCCCAATACCCAGACAATTTTTAACCCAAAATTTGGACTTATAACCAGGCTCAAACTCAAGCAGCCGGGACGCTAAATCGTCGAGTCCGGCGGCGTGCCCCGTATTCTTGAGATATCGATCTAATACCTGCAGGGTCTGTTCATGGGTTTGGAATGCTTTTGAAAATACATGGCCCACACCACGGCGATGCTGAAGTCCTATGTCCCAAATCCACCCGTTTTCCTGTGCGGTGGAATGCGTCGTCGTGGCAATAGGGGTATCCGCGTCAGTGTAGGGAGCCTGAACCGCTACCGCGGCGTTATTAAAAAGATAGTGTTCGATCGAAACGTTGTCGACACCGAAGTGCTGGCCCAGCAAGAGACTCTGAAAGCCTGAACAATCAACAAAAAGGTCACCACAGATCTCACCCACTTGTTCGGTCATGACGCTTGTGATGTAGCCGTCGTGATCGCTATTCACGGCCACCACGTCAGCACTTACATGCGTTACTCCTAGCTTTTCTGTCGCATTTTGCATCAACAATGACGCGAACTTACCGGCGTCTAGGTGGTAACCGTAATTAACGGTGTAGGCATAATTGGGAATACCGATTTGCTTAGGAGCCTTGCCTAGCTCACAAACCGCATATTGCGGTGTCACCGCTTTAGCAAAGGGAATATCTCCTGCTGCGCCTGCCAGCCAATGCTCAGCGAGATTCACGGTGTCAAAGCCCTCGGGCAATGAAAAAGGGTGGTAGTAGGGTCTGTCGCCCTGACAAATCCAGTCTTTGAACCATGTCCCTTGTTTTAATGCGGCGTCACAGGAACGGATAAAATCGGCTTCCGAAATTCCAATATCTTTCAGCGTCGTTCGCATTGATGGCCAAGTTCCCTCACCGACACCAATCGTAGGAACGTTGGGGGACTCGACCAAGGTAACGCGCACACCCAACCCCTCATCCGGTCGAAACCGCGCTGCAATGATGTTCGCGGTTAGCCAGCCGGCTGTACCGCCGCCCACGATTACGATGTCTTGGATATGCTGATCAGCCATGGTGTTTGCGTTGTTGGACCTCGCGAGAGTGTAAAACTTTGTCGCTTCTACAAAAACAAAAAACCGCCCAGAAGGGCGGTTTGAAATAAGTAAGGAGTCCTTTGCAATTAATAAACGTAACGGAAACCCACGTTGTATCGTGCGCCAATTTGTCCGACGCCATAGGTCTGGTACGTGCTACGTCCATGGGAGCGGAAGGTCTCATTGGTGATGTTGATGCCTTCAACAAACACGACCAAACCGTCAGCAACTTCGTAGGTAATGTTCGCGTCCCACTGCTCATACTCTGTCTGGTACCCAGGCTTGATATCACCGCCGGTGTAGTAGCCGTCACGCCAGTTATAAGCCACACGTGCCTGTAGACCATACTTATCATAGAACAAGATAAAGTTACGAGTGTCCGACAAGCCGGCGAGTGCAAACTGGCTCTCGTTCAGCTGGTTGTCATAAACAGCAGAGCCATCCGCAAGCGTCATGTTGGCAATAAAGCCTAGACCGGTATCCCAGAAATTGTGCTGCCACGCCAACTCCCAACCATCAATGCTCTCCTCGCGATCACTGTTGGTTAACGTGTTCACGTTAAATGGTACAGGGTCGTCTCGGCCAACAACACCGGTGATGACCTGATTGGCTGCGTCCACACCGGGCTGGTCAGCGAAATTAGCGAAAATATAGTCGCGAATCTCCGCGTTGCCAGGATACACGCCATTCTGAGCTTGCAATGCTGCTGCAGCGTCATTGTAAAGCGGGCCAAGGCCTGGGCTCGCTAGTTGATCATTGAGGATCACGTTCTCCAGAATACCCCCAGCGATCCAGTTCTTAACGTCTTTATCGAAGTAGCCAGCTGAGATGTAGCTAGCGTCGCCATAATAGTATTCGAGAGAAAGATCAAAATTGTCTGACTCATACGGGAGGAGGCCCGGGTTACCCACCGAGGCAATCGCCTCGCCAGGAATGCCCTGATCAACTCGAGTAATGGTCGGCAAGTTGAGCGTTCCGACCAGCGATCCGTAACCGGCGCGTGCCACTGTTTGGCTCACTGATGCTCGGAATACGATGTCGTCAGTCAACTCCATATCAAAGTCAAGAGAGGGGAGTGTGAAATCATATTTGCCCTCAAGTGCAGATGGTGTTGTTCCCTCAGCGCGAATGATTTCGAACTCGTTAGTCGAACGCCATTCAACACGATCATAAGCCTGTGCCGCGGTGCTTGATACTACTTCAGTCTCTTCGTATCTCACGCCGGTGCTAACATTGAATGGTCGGTTAAAGATCTCGCCCGAGAAGTTGAGCTGCAAGTAAGCAGCCACGGTGTCTTCTTCGAAGAAGTCTTCGCTGTCGGGAGTCGTGCTTGCGCAGAAGCCCGTGCCGCAGTCACCCATGGTGCTCGCTGTTGCCAGATGCAATGGATTGCTCTCGGGTAGGCTCTGTAGGAACTCTGCCCGCGCAGCAAGGTCTTCCATATTTGCTATGAAGAAGTTGGTATTTACCTCTTCACCACCCGAGAGCTCACTGTAGATGCCAGCGAGTGAGGCTGGCACAACCAAATCCGCAACGCTACCAAACGCTGACGCTTGGTTTTGTCCCCAGGTGTTGCGCTGTACGTTTGAACCTGCGGTGTAATTATCAACCTCGGTCTGCGCGAGACCAAAATCCAACGTGAGCGTGTCTGTGAGTTCGAAGCTACCATCGAACTGCACTTGCTCGATACCCATATCAGCCCAGTTGTTGTTGAAGACAGAACCCGAGATCTGCAGATCGTCAGGTGAAATGGGCTCCGCCATGCCCACGGTAAGAATGGGTAGCTCGTTAGTGTAGTTAACTGAGGTCAACTCTCGTCCATAGATTGACATCGAGACCTGGCCTGAACTACCAAATTCACTGTTGGGGTTTCGCGTTGCTTCTGAGTCGTGATAGTCGAGCTCTAAGCTGAGGCGATCCGTGGGGTCCCACTGAAGATTAAATCCAGTCGATTTGCGTTCGTTGATAGAGGCGTCAGAGAAGGCACCCATCGTTAAGTCGGGCTGATTGTTTGTCTCGGTGTAAACCAATGGGCTTACAACATTCCCTTCACGTATCCAGTTGCCTGACTGACCCGTCGGGCTGAACCAAGCAGAAACACTATTTGCGGTGTGACGGAGGTCTAATTCCGCGTAGGTGTAATCCAAAGTCGCGGTCAAGGTTTCGATGGGGCTCCACTGCAGTGTTACCTGTGCGTTAGTGCGCTCACGATCCCATTCGTCAAGTGAGTAGGTCTGCTGCTGCGGAAGGCCTACGATGTCTCCGGGAACGGGGCCATTGATCTGTTGACCATTGTCCGGGACGCCTACGCCATCACGCTCGAGCCAGTTGCCATTTGATGCTGAGGCCTGCCCTGACTGGCGCTCCTGGAAGCTACCCGTGATTGCAATACCTACCGTGTCGTCCATGAATGTATTTGAGAGTAGGAACGCCACTTCAGGAGTCCACTCATCACCGTTAAACGAGCTCTGGTCTTTCACACCACGCGCCGCAAGCGATGCTGATAAGCCAGGGTTATCCAGTGGTTTCGCCGTCAAAACATTGATTGTCGCGCCGATACCGCCTGTGGGGACGCTCGCCTGCGCAGTTTTGTACACTTCTACACCCGATACGCTTTCGGATGCGATGTCACCAAAGTCGAACGAGCGGCCAAAACCACTGTGTGTCGGCATCTGGCGTCCGTTGAGTGTTACCAAGTTGAAGTCAGCGCCAAAGCCGCGAACAGTTACCCGCGCGCCCTCACCACGGTCTCTATCAATGGCGACGCCGGTGATGCGCTGAAGCGCCTCAGCGAGGTTCGTATCAGGGAAGTCACCAATGTCTTCCGCTGTGATCGCATCTACGACACCCGTAGCGTCCCGCTTTGTATCCATTGCGCGTTTGAGACTTGAGCGAATACCAGTGACCACGACCTCTTCCATCATCTGGTCATTTGCGCCTTCACTGTCCTGTGCCATAACAGGAGATGCAGTCATTGCTCCGAGAGCAACCGATACGGCAAGCGATACGCGTTTTTTAGCAAACAAGTGACGATCCATGTTTGGAGTAACCCCGACTAGTTTATTGGTTTGAATTTATTCCAGACCGTAACATCCCATGAGCGCAGGCGGTAGGACAGGGACCTTGAGACAAGTCGGGATATCGGTGCGGTAAATGGGAAGCTCCCGTTGCCCAGCGATAATGGGGGATCTGCGGGGGCTGCGTTACCCACGATTGGCCACAGGCGGGACAGTTGTACCGGGATTACAAGACCAAAACTGGCAGTGGTGCGGTGAGCTGTCCCGTTGACCTTTTTCCTCGTCCCTATCGTCGCAAACACCGTGCATGCAGGGCTCGCGCAACGATACTTTAATGACCTTTGCTGCCGAAGACGTTTCTGAGGGCACCCCGTGCGATTGTGTCTCTGATCCGGTAGTGGACAGATGCGCCGTATTCGATGTGGAACGCAGGCTCGCATCAGAAAATCTACATAATTGACGGAACGAGATGAAAACCCACAAAACCAATATTAAGGGATACGAGAAACAACACAATTTGAGGCGATACCTCTTGGTACTGAGCGGGTTTATGCTCGCTGCTTTGTTGTCCGGCTGCCCCGGATCAAGCTCGCATAATTCTGTCGAC
>JAYOAN010000029.1:3534-13867 GCA_038104285.1 Halieaceae bacterium | reverse complement strand
CGGTTGCTCTGGATTAGGTGGGAGACAACCGATAGTCTTCATCTTCTCGGTTTGGTCATATTGGTAAGGCGCAGCGCGATGACACTTGTAGTTTTTGATATGGATAGGACGCTGCTCAACGCCCAGTCGCAGATCTCTGGATATACCCAAGAGACGCTGCGTCTCATGCGTCAAGCTGACATTGACTACACCATCGCCACAGGGAGAACCCTTCAGGCCGCTTTGCAACCGCTCGATGACAATGGCTTCAACCGATCAATGGTACTCAAAAACGGTGCCGTCATTTGGGAACCGAACGAGCGAAGCTACAGCCACCATCATTTACTTACCCCCGCTGAAGTGAATGATGTGATTGGCACCTTCATCCAAAGCCAACTAACCCCCTTTGTATTCTCTCTTGAGCACGGCGAGCGCCATGCTGTTTATCACGCACCTCTCAGAGAGGGATACGAGATCAAGCTCGCGCATCTTTTCGAAAATGAGCGCGAATTACCGCTCCAAAGTATCGAGGAAATGCCGCAGGACGCCCATGTTATCAATGTGTCTGCCATGGGGTCTCAGGCAGCCGTGAATCGCGTTGTGGACTATGTCTACCATCATCCCCACCTCGTGGCCTACACCGGGATCGCCCTAAAAGAGCAAGGCTTAGCGTGGCTAGACGTGCATCACAGCGAGGGGTCGAAGGGCAATGGTGTTCGTCACGTCGCAGAAACTGCTGGCTACTCCGAGATAATCGCTTTCGGAGATGGCGACAATGACCTCAGCCTATTTGAAGTCGCGACAGAGTCATATGCTGTTTCAAACGCAGACGATGAACTTAAAGCATTGGCCACCGAAGTTATCGGTCATCACGACGAGGACGGCGTCGCAAAATTCCTGAGAAAACGCTTCGACCTCTAATCGCTACATAGCCCATGAAATCTATGCTGACCACCCTCGCTTATGCCCTCGGAATACTTGCGCTTTTAATTGCGCTCTATGGGGTCGCAATGCCTGCCTTGGGGCTCAAAACAGGATCAGAAAAAGTTACCGTCACGCCCTCCGCTCCTGATGTTTATGAAGAGGTGTCCTTTAAGAGCGAAGGCTTGACGCTTGAAGGCTGGTGGTTCGCTGCAGAAAATCCGCGAGCAACGCTCCTGTTTGTCCACGGTGCCGGATCCAGTCGCTTCTCGCCCTTTTTCAACACGCTCGGATTTTATGAACATCTGCAGGCCAACGGCATCTCTGTATTTACCTTCGATCAACGCAATCACGGCAACTCAACCTTCACTGATGGCTATTTGCGAATGGGTGCTACCGAGTATCGTGACGTTCAGGCAGCGAGCGACTGGCTTACTAAAAACAAGCCCAATGACGCACCGCTCATCGTCTGTGGGCTCTCTATGGGCGGCGCGACGGCCATTTACGCCATCGCTGAGGGCTTAGCGGCTGATGGGCTGTTGCTGTTTGATCCCATGCTCAATACCTCAGACGCATTGTCACAGGGCGGCTATGTTGGCTACGGATTACCGCCTACCCTGTTCAAGCCCATGGCGTTGCTTGCCCCCTACTTTTGGAATCTGCCGTACGGGCAAGACGATGCACTTCCGATAGGCACCACACTTTCGCTGCCCGTGCACATCGTTCAGAACAAAGACGACCCCATCACACGGTCGCTCTGGAGCGAGCAGTTAGCGCAGCAAAACCCCCATGCGGAGCTGAGTTTTGTCCCCTACATTGTGCCAGAGCACCCCTGCCTGGCAGATAAGGGACGTTGGGGCACCCACGCATCCTCGTATCACTGTCACCCAGAGTGGACTATGAACGAAGTGGAACGGCTTCTCGAGAGGCTTTAAGCCCATGAGTACACTGCTAGCTTTGCTGGACAGGCATTCGACGCCGTATTTGTCTTGTGAACCAAAGCTGAGCGTTTGACCTATACTCAGCATCCACATTGGAGGAATGACTATGAAACGCACACTTCTCGCTTTCACCATCGGTATGACCGTTTCCGCAACCGCATTCTCGTGTCCAGAGTTCTTGAACACTGAAATGCGTAAGCTGAGCTCAAAGGAGACGGTCAACTTCTGTGAGAGCTACGCAGGCAAGCCAATGCTTATCGTGAATACCGCCAGTAACTGCGGATACACGCCCCAGTTCACTGGGCTTGAGCAGCTCCATCAAGATTACAAAGACAAAGGTCTCGTCGTGGTTGGCTTCTCGTCCGATGATTTCTTCCAAGAAGAGAACGACGAGGCTGATGCTGCAACTGTCTGCTTTGAAAAGTACGACGTGTCGTTTCCCGTTATGGCGACTAGCTCTGTTCGCGGGCGCAACGCCAATCCTGTATTCAAGGGACTGGGTGAAGCTAAGGGATACCCGCGCTGGAACTTCAACAAATACGTGGTCTCAGGTGACGGTGAAGTCGTTGCTAAATTCGGGTCAAGCGTTGGCCCCGAAAGCGATGAGCTTCGCGGTCTGATAGACGAGGTGACTGTCGGCGGAGAGTGACCCCCCGGGGTGCGCAAACAAAAAACGATACTGCCCTGCGCTTGCTGTGGCCGGGTGGTATCGCTCACCTTTCACCATCTCATCCCACGAAAAATGCATCGCCGAAAAGGCTTCCGAAAAAGATTCTCGAGGGAAGAGCTCAACGTCGGTGTTCACATTTGTCGTAAATGCCATAAAGGCGTTCACGCTACCTACGACGAAATTACGCTAGCAACACGGTTTGATACGCTTGATAAATTACTCAGTGACGAGGCCCTTGCCGCTCATTTTCACTGGGTATCGAAACAGCGTGAATCACTCTAGCAACCACGCCGCTAAGCGCGCCTGTGTTTCTGACTCCTCCGCTTCACCACTCAGCACCAAATCCGCCTGAGCTTTCCACGGGGCAATAAACTCATTAAACATGGGTGCTGCTCGAGTCACCCAAAAATCTCGCACTGACGCCTCAGAGCGCCCGCGATTGGCGCCATCGCGCTCAATCCGACGCTTCAAACAGACCTCTAATGGCGTATCTATAAAGACCACCTGATCGACCAGCGCTGCGGTCTCGGCATCTGCTAAGGCAAGCAGCCCCTCAAGAATGATGATGCTGTTCGCTTCAATGCGCTGTGTCCTGCTCACACGGTTGTGCACCGTAAAGTCATAAATCGGCGCATCAATGCTTTGACCGCGCTTGAGGGTCTGAAGATCCTTACGCAGCGTCTCAAACTCGATGGCATCGGGATGATCGAAATTCACGCTATCGCGTTGTTCGTACGTGAGGTGACTCAAATCACGGTAGTAGTGATCAACCTGAATCACCGACGGTGAAATCTCAGGATCCGCTTTTAACCGTTCAACGACGGTGCTCTTACCGCTTCCGGACGCACCGATGATCGCAACAATTTTTGTCTGAGTCAGAGATTCCATCAACTAGACCGCAGGCGTAAGTTCAGACTCTCACTACAGTACTGACGTCGTCCCAAATTCAGCCTCGAGTGCTTCACGAATCGACTTACGCAATGCACGCACATCTACGTCAGCACACTCCCCCCCATTCCAGCGTCGGTATGCGCCGTAAGCGGGATCAGCAAGCGCCGTCGCAAGCTCCCAGGCCAAGATGCAGCGTTCATCCGCCGTCATCAGATCTGTATCGGCAACCTGTGCAAAGATAGCCTCCATAGACGCCGCATCAGCTTGTAATTCATGAGCGCCGAGTGAATCCAGCACCATGTAGTGAGGGGCTCGGGAAACATAAGGTGCCCACGCATCGCCCTTCACAGAACCCGGCTTACCGTCGCGGGCAAAATTGCCCCATGCGGTCATCATGATGTCTGTCATGTCGCGAGCAGAATCCGTATCTGGATACATATACGAGCCAATTGGACCGTACATTGCTTTGCCTTGAACAAACGAGATCTCGCTCGCATGCGCTGCACCCAAGACCTCAGAGAACTTTATGAGAAAGCTGTCTTCCTGGTCGTTCCAATCGTAGCGGTAGGCGTAAAGCGATGTATACCCGGCCGCTTCGAGTGAGGCCAGAGGCCGGTCTACGCCTTGTGCCTTCCAGCCTTCTGAACGTTGACGAACCCAGAATTTGTACATCTCCGGATTCTTTAAAGTGACCTTGGGTGGGAGCCATTTCGTGAGCGGGTAAGCGGCATCGACAAAGTATCGGTTTAAGCCCATCCACAACGTCACTTCTTCATTGTTAGCTCCCGCCATAACCGGCACATCAGTCTTGGCATATTGCGGGTTGGCCAGTGCGGCAGCGAAACCTTCGCTAGGAATGACTACCCCATCATTAATGATGCCGGGACTCCGATGATCAGATGGCATTCCGAAATACGTCGAGATAATCGTATTTGAATCGATCGCTCGTAACGCGTCCGCTGACACGGTTTCGGGGTCGAGACCGAGCTCGTCTGTGAACTCCCAACTCCCTCGATCAACTTCCGGGAACTCTCTATCGCGGTTGTACGCTTCGCGTGGACTCATCGAGCGGACATACCCCGACTGTGAAATTGCCTTGTGGAAGAGTCCCTCGGACAAGGGCGATGCGAGCATGGTGAACACATTGTGGCCACCGGCACTCTCTCCAAAGATGGTGACGTTATCTTTATCACCGCCGAACTGCGCGATATTGCGCTGCACCCAGCCGAGTGCGGCAATGATGTCGAGCGTGCCAAAATTTGATATGGCGCCAGGCCCCGTATCGAGCACGGGATGGCTGAACCAGCCAAGCGGTCCCAAGCGGTAGTTGATCGTCACCACGACGACGTTTTGATTAGCCGCTAGTCGCGAAAAGTCATAATCGTTTTTGTGCCCGGCTGTATTACCACCGCCATGGATCCAGAACATAACCGGCAAACTGCCATCAGCATCTGCTGGCGCTGTTACATCGAGGTACAAGCAGTCTTCTGAGCCAATTGCGGACTCGCCCTCTACCCCACTGACAAACCCGGCTTCCTGGGGGCAGATAATCGGATCGGCACTTCGTACGATGGGTGCATCCGTGACAGCCAGGGCTTTCGGTGCGCGCCAGCGTAGATCGCCCACCGGTGCCTGCGCGTAGGGTATGTCATACCACTGGAGAATGTTGTCCTCGGCCTCATAAGCCACGACAGACCCCGTGTCTGTCGAAACAGGGTCACGACTCGACAATGTCTGACTGGGCGACGCACAACCCGACACCAACGCAACCAATAATAAGAAACCAACAACACGCATATTCATACCCCAGATAAGGATCACGCTTTCACGAAGCGTCATACCCCAGATAAAAAAAGACCCGGCAGCGCCGGGTCTTCTCGACAGCTTAGCTTATCGACCTTTCCAGTTAGGCTTACGCTTCTCAGCGAAGGCCGTAGCACCCTCGATCGCATCCTCACTCGAAAAGACAGGATTAACAATTTCCTGCTGCTTTTCGAATGTCTCGTCCTGCGACCAGTCAATAGACTCTTTAATCACTTGCTTACTGCGCTTGACCGCAAGTGGACCATTTTCAGCGATCTTCGCCGCCAATACTTTGGCCTGCGCCAACGCTTCACCAGCAGGCGCAACTTGGTTAATGAGACCCAGGCTAAGTGCACGGTCCGCATCCATAAAGTCACCCGTAAGCGCCATTTCCATCGCTACTCGGCTGGGGATCTGTCGTGGAAGACGCACTAAACCACCAGCGGCAGCAGCCAAACCGCGCTTCACTTCAGGAATACCAAATTTGGAATTATCCGCAGCGACAATCAGGTCACAGGTAATCGCAAGCTCACAGCCACCTGCTAACGCATAGCCTTCAACCGCCGCGATGAGAGGCTTGTCAGTAGAGCGCTGGACCATGCCCGCGAACCCACGCCCTTCAACGTAGGGAGTTTCACCCGTAACGAAGGCCTTGAGATCCATGCCTGAGCAGAATGTACCGCCCGCGCCAGTGAGAATAACCACATGGGTATTGTCGTCAGCATCAAGCTGATCAAGTGCCGCCGCGATCCCTACCGCAACGTCCTTGTTGACCGCATTCTTTGCAGCGGGACGGTTAATTGTGATTGTCATGACGCCATCGGCGACATCGGTTAATACAGCTGGTTCACTCATTATCGTTCTCCTTATCGTTGATACCTAACCTTAACGGGGTTGCATGCGAATGCCACCATCCATACGGATAGTTTCGCCGTTAATGTAATCATTATCGATGATTGCGGCCGCTAACTTGCCAATTTCCTCTGGCTCACCCAGTCGCTGAGGGTAAAGGACTGCTGCTGACAGTGACTCGATTGAATCTGGTGGAAGACCCGCAAACAGCGGCGTATTAATCATGCCAGGCGCAATGGTATTTACACGAATACCCATTTTCGATAAATCGCGGGCAATCGGAAGGGTCATGCCGACGATGCCACCCTTGGTCGCACTGTATGCAGCCTGGCCCATCTGACCTTCGAAAGCCGCTACTGATGCCGTATTGATAATCACACCACGCCCCATGTACTGATCCACAGGCTCGTTGTGTTGCATTCTGACGGCACACAAGCGAATCACATTAAACGTGCCCGTCAGGTTTACGGCGATGGTTTTGTCCCACTGATCCAGAGGAAACGCGCCGTTTTTACCAACAGTTCGCGATGCGGTGGCGATGCCTGCGCAGTTCACAACAGCATAGATGGCGCCAAATTTCTCGACAGCGACATCGATACCTGCTTCAACCGAAGCCTCGTCCGCCACGTTTACTTGAGCAAAGGCGCATCGGTCTGCACCCATCTCCTCAACCATCGCATTGCCTGCATCTGCGTTGAGATCAAAAATGACAACGTTACCGCCGTCCGCATAGATGCGACGCGCAACCGCTTGGCCAATACCTGATGCACCACCCGTAACGACGGCTGCTCTTCCTGAAATATCCATAAATGTCCTCTGTAACTAATATTGTGTCAGGCAAGCCCAACAACTCGGTGCGTGTTTTCTGCCGCAGGTTCAATCAGCACCTTGGCACCAATGGGATCGCCTTCAACGCAAAGATCGTTGAGCTCTCCCTGTTCAAGTAGCGAAGCTGCGATAACACGCTCTCCAGCTTCATTGATAGCAAGCGCAGCCAGCCAGCTTCCCTCTGGTAACTGCTTGATCACGAATGTCTCGATGATCGCGCTGCCGCTGAATTCTGAGGCAAGCGCACGACTATTTCCAGCACCTTCAAATCGCATCTCGTGCGCCCTCGGATCAGCGGCACCCGGTGTGCGACTGTAGATACCGACGGCATGCTTTGACATGTGGCCACCTAAGGCACCAACGAGCACATTCGCGTATTGGTCGTCCTGAACAGCTGTCACAGCAGACGCAATGCCATGCATTGAATAGTTATTGCCAGGACCACCGAAGAAAGGCAAACCCCCGGTTAAGCTAACCGGTCGCTCGTCTCCCAATTCGAGACCTAGCGCCTCCATGGCCTCGATCACAGCCACAGGGAAACAACTGTAAATATCAAACGCATCGATTTCGTCAGCACCTATGCCTGCAGCGCTGAGCGCGTTGGTGTAGGTCCACCGCAAAGCCGGCGATGTTGACCAGTCCACTCTGTCGAGCAAATTCTGCTCGGTCGCCTCTGCAAAGCCGCGCAAGAAGACCGCTCGATGCTCGAGTCCAAGTTCACAGGCCTTACCGTATTGCATGACAACAACGGCTGCTGATTGATTAACACCATCCTTCGCGACCATCGATTTGAGGTGCGGATCTCCGACAATACGATTTCGGCCTGATATCGCCGAGATTTCATGTGACTCTGGCACAGACTCAAACATGGTGAATGGATTCACTCGAGCTGCATCTGCAAGTGGCGTCAGAACGTCACCAAGGTAGGTCAGATAGTCGTCTCGGCTCATCCCCCTGGAAGCGCGCTTTTTGTGCTCCATCATGGGATAGATATCGATCGGCGCAACGACCTTGTGCGCCGCTAATGCTGGCACGAACTGATCTTCAAGACCCATACCATGATCTTCACACGTCCCTTTGGGGCTCTCTGACCAGTCGAGTGCCTCACCTGAGCGCTGATGCGCGCGCATGGTAGCAATCGCCTCTGCGCCGCAGAGCACAATGATATCAGCCCTTCCCTGCGCGATTTCGGAGCAAGCTGTCGCCACATACTGCTGAGGACTCTGCCCGCCGGCTGTTGCGTATATCGCTTTGGCGTTCTGCATACCGCACCGATTTGCGACTGACCGCGCAAACTGATCGCTGCAGCCAAAGGGGGCTAGCAAAGGTTTGATGCGATCAGGCACCGAATCGACAAACGTGCGCATAACCATGAGCTGGTCCACTTGAGACGCAAGATCGCCAAAGCCCGTCCCGTCGAGCGTAGTTCTGACAGCTTCGGCGGCCAGGTCCGCGGGTGAAAGTCGGCGC
This sequence comes from Halieaceae bacterium, assembly GCA_038104285.1. Taxonomy (GTDB): domain Bacteria; phylum Pseudomonadota; class Gammaproteobacteria; order Pseudomonadales; family Halieaceae; genus Luminiphilus. Next base: position 5,512 of record JAYOAN010000029.1, on the reverse strand, counting down.
CAACCTTCACCAAGACGGTCTACAACCTGTCCAGCGGCGATGATTACGGGTGTTGTGTCAGTGATCTGCATTTACGCTATCCCCCCAACAGATTGACAGATACTAATAAAACTTGACGCCGACAGGGACGCACCTCCAACGAGCAAGCCATCCACACTCTCGCAAGCCGTGAAATCGCGAGCGTTTGTCGCCTTTACACTACCGCCGTAAAGAACGGCGACAGGCTCATCAAAACGCTCCCTTACAGCGGCTTTAATCGCTCGGTGCATTTCCTCTGCGATTTCGGAGGTTGCGGCCTCTCCCGAGCCAATCGCCCATATGGGTTCGTAGGCAATGACAGGTGCTGCTACTAATCCCTCAATACTCGCCAGTACTTGTTCTGCAACAACACTTTCGGCATTGCCATTGCGTCTAACCTCTTTAGATTCGCCAACGCAGATGACGGGGCAAATCCCCACCGCCTCTAATCTGCAAGCCTTCTCAGCCACTAGGGCGTTACTTTCATTCCAAGCATGCCGCCGCTCAGAGTGCCCAACTAAAGCGTGTGAGCAGCCGAACTCACGGAGCATTTGAGCCGATATTTCACCGGTGTGCGCGCCCGCCTCATGAGCAGACACGTCTTGAGCGCAGAGAGCTGCACCTGCAATGCCTTCTATGTCAGATAGAAATGCCACGGGCGGCGCGATAAGCGCCGTCACATCGCTGGGAATATGACCCGACTCCCATTCGTCGCGAAATTGGCCGACAGATGCACGATCTATCGCCATTTTCCAATTGGCTATCACTAGCTTTGGTATCATTACGTTTTAATTCTCTTTATTGCGACTGCCGTCGCTTGATCATTGTCGAGGTGTGAGTGAGCACCACGCAGAGGTTATGTCTAAACGTGAAATTTTCGACTTACGCGCAACATTACAGCAGTGAAAGTGGCATCGTCCAGCTCATGCAAGATCTCACCATTGCACCTCCGACCGGCGGCCAGCTCTACCCCATGGGAGGTGGCAACCCGGCACATATTCCCGAAGTCGAGGATGCGTTGAGGCACATCGCGAGCGAGGTCATAGCCGACACTGAACGCTTCGCGCAAATGGTGGGCGATTACGATGCGCCTCAGGGCCATGAACGCTTTAGAGCTGCGCTCGCTGAGCGTCTTTCAACACTCTTTGAAAAGCCTCTCTCAAGGGAGAACATTGCCGTCACAAACGGCAGCCAAGCGAGTTTTGAAGTGCTGTTCAACGCCTTTGCCGGCGCATTTTCGGACGGAAGCTGGCGTCACATAGAACTACCCATTGCCCCGGAGTATGTGGGGTACAACGATATGGGTCGCCAGCCGCGGCCTATCCTCAGATCGACCCCAGCACGCATCGATCTCCTCGCTGATCAGCAGTTTAAGTACGGCATTGACCTCGATCGCTTCCATGTCAGTCCAGAAACGAGCGGGGCGGTTTGCCTGTCGAGACCGACTAACCCCTCAGGCAATGTCGTAACCGACGCAGAGCTCCAGGAAGTGGCGAAAAAGTGCGGCACCGCAGGTATACCTCTCATTATCGATGGTGCTTACGGACTGCCCTTCCCCGGCATGATCTACACGCCGGCTACGCCGTTTTGGGACGACAACACCATTCTCTGTCTCAGTCTCTCAAAACTCGGGCTGCCCGGTGTCAGAACCGGTATTGTCGTGGCGGCGCCAGAGGTTACGGAGCTGATAAGAAATGCGAATGCCATTAACGGTCTCGCTCCAACACGTGTTGGACCGGAGTTGGTGCTGCCTCTGCTAGCGAACGAGCAGTTAGACGTAATTTGCGAGCAGATAATCAGGCCGCACTACCTTCGAAAACAGGCCTTTGCATTAAATAGCCTCCGAGAAGCCTCAAAAGATCTACCCATTCGTGTGCACAAACCTGACGGCGCCATGTTCCTATGGGTTTGGTTCGAAAACCTTCCCGGAGGCACTCAGAAACTTTATGAGGCAGCAGCG
>JAYOAN010000029.1:1850-3434 GCA_038104285.1 Halieaceae bacterium | reverse complement strand
GGCGCAATACCCTGCCCCAACATTTCGCGCACCTTGGTACCAGATAGTAGGATGAAGTCTTCTTTGTCGTGGTCAGGGGCGTCTTTCATCATGACAACTCGATCCAGCTTTTTGCTGTAAGCCGTATGGTCTGCGCGATAAATCTCGATTTCCAGCGCGCCGCTCGGTACGCGCTCGTCAAAGATTGTCTGTGCGTCAAAGCCACCGTAGTAATCGCCAACACCCGCGTGGTCCCGACCAACAATAAGCTCGGTGCAGCCCGCATTCTGTCTGAATAGCGCGTGCAAAACCGCCTCACGTGGTCCTGCATAGAGCATGTCAAAGCCGTAGCCGGTCACCATCACTGTGTTTTCAGGGAAATAGTGATCAACCATCGTTCGAATTGCGTTATCACGAACGTCCGCAGGAATATCACCCGCCTTTAGCTTGCCCAACAACATGTGAATCAGAATGCCATCGGCGTCGAGATCCTGCATCGCCATGCGGCACAGCTCTTCGTGTGCCCGGTGCATTGGATTACGGGTTTGGAAAGCCACCACGCGCTGCCAACCGCGAGACGCGATTTCCTCGCGTATCTCCATGGCCGTCCTGAAGGTTTCAGGAAAATCCGCTTGAAAGTAGGAGTAGTTCAGCACTTCGACCGGGCCCGATAGCAGCACGCGTCCTTGATTGTTGAACGTTGCAACGCCGGGGTGCGCGGGGTCCTCGGTACCAAAGATCTCCCGTGTCATCAGCGACATATCGTCGTCCGACAGCGAATCGATGCCTGTCACGTCCATGACCGCCAGTACGGGGTTACCGTCAACATTAGGATCTCTCAGCGCTATACGATCACCCACCTCACCGACAAATTCGGCGACCATATTAAGTACAGGAACCGGCCAAAAGAGCCCTTCGGTGGTTTTAAGCTCGCGGGCGACACTCATCGCGTCATCACGGTTCATATAACCGGCCAAAGGCGTGAAATAACCTGCACCCAACATCACTGCGTTAGCAGCGGCCGCCGATGAAACAATAATGGAAGGCAGGCTCGAGGCCTCTCCTTCAAGCGCCAACTTACGCTGATCCGATACGATTCTGGGCGTCAGTGCGTCTGCACCGTGGGGTTTGATAAGGCTCATGCTGCTCTCTGTATTCAATTAAAGGTTGTCTTTAAGTTTTCTTCCCGCGTTGTCAGGCCATGGCGGGCGTCTAATTTTGGAAGTGCGCTGCTCCAGAGTTTTATCGGGGGTGATTTACCGATCAAATGGTTCACAGCCAACCGGTTCATAGCCGCCTGATTTACACCCAACGCGAGGCTTGCTTACTTGGCAATAAGGCCTCGCTCCCGAAGTTGCTCGATGATTTGCGCAACTTCTTGCTCAAGCGTCTGCTGATCGGTCCGCAAGTGAATTTCCGGCGCTGTCGGTGCCTCATAAGGGTCATCAATGCCCGTAAAGTTTTTAATTTCACCGGCTCGTGCTTTTTTGTAGAGGCCTTTGGGATCACGTGACTCCGCTGCTTCCAAGCTACAGTCGACAAAAACCTCAATAAACGCCATTCCCGCCTCCTCGTGGATCTGACGAACCAACTCGCGATCACGCA
>JAYOAN010000029.1:0-1750 GCA_038104285.1 Halieaceae bacterium | reverse complement strand
TCCGTGATTACAGGGAGTGTCGATTTCGGACTCATTGAATCGTCCGTGGATGACCCTCGAATAGCGGTAGAGCGATGGCTCGACGATGAACTTGTTGTCTTTGCAAGCCCCGAGCATCCCCTAGCGCGCAAGGGCCGACCTTCAGTCGATGAGTTGGAACAGTCTCAGTGGGTATTAAGGGAGCTGGGGTCAGGCGCACGAACCGTGTTCAACGACACATTCAGGACGGCGCTGCCCTCCATAGAAATAGCCATGGAGTTTCGTCACAACGAACCGATAAAACGCGCCGTTGCAAAAGGCGTTGGTATTGGTTGCTTGTCTGCTCGTGTGCTCGAGCGAGAATTGATGGACGGAACATTGGTGTCACTTAAGATCCCGAGTGAGCGCAAAATGCCGCGCCACCTTGCAATGATCAAACGAAAAGACAGTGTCCTTTCGGCGCCCGCAAGAGCGTTTTGGCGACAATGCCTAGCTATGCGCTAAGTGCCTCAGTATGATGCCGGATCTCAGTAAAAACGGGACGCAAGCATGCACGTAGCCATCATCGTAGGAAGCCACAGAAAAGATTCCCAAAGTGCCAAGGTCGGGCGTTTTTTACAGGCACAAATCGAGTCGCTAGGCGATCACAGCTGCTGGACCTGCGACCTGGGTAAGACCCCCTTACCGATGTGGGATGAAGAAATTGGCTCTGACGCAGCACACTGGGCACCATTAACCGAGGTTAACGACCAGCTAAAAGCCGCAGAGGCCATCATTATCATTGCACCCGAGTGGCATGGCATGGTCCCCGCGGCGCTCAAGAATTTTTTCTTGATTTGCGACGGAACCGCACTGGCCCATAAGCCTGCGCTGGCCGTGGGTGTGTCAGTGGGTCCCGGAGGCACCTACCCTATCTCCGAATTACGACTCAGTAGCTACAAAAACAATCGCATGTGCTATCTGCCTGAGCATCTCATTGTTCGCAATTGCATGATTGTTATGAACGAGGACACAGCCGCGAATGATGAGGGCGAGCACAGCTATGTATCAGAGCGAAGTCTTTATTGTGTTAAGCAGCTTGCCGCCTACAGTGACGCATTAAAACAAGTGCGCGCATCAGGCGCTGCTGATTTGACGTCCTACCCCAACGGCATGTAAGGGGCGTTTAGGTGGGCCGGTAGCGCTAACCTGCAACGGCTCAAATCGTAAGGGTCGCGTTGGATTCGTTTGAGACTAACGCTGATGTCGGCACCCCAATGGTGCTTCGGGTCCCATAAAGCAGGTTTGGCTATTAGCCCAGGCTTTTGTAGCCGCCTCCGAAGAAAAGAAGCGGTTCACCATCGACCGATGTGAACGCTTCAACTTCACCAACAATGATGTGGTGATCACCACCGGCATGAATCGCATTCGTGCGACACGAGAAGGTCGCCAACGCGCCAGAGATTAAGGGTGTCCCCCGCGCGTCTCGAATAAGGTCTGATGCCTCAACTTGATGATCCATTGAGCGTGCATAACGGTTTGATAACGCTTCTTGGGAGCGCTGAAGCACAGAAATACCGTAGCGATCACACTGCGTAAATTGATCAAAACAGTCTGAGGTGTTTTGGATACTCCACAGCACGAGCGCGGGCTCAAGTGATACCGCAGCGAACGAATTGACTGTCATCCCAATAGGTCCTTCGCTTGACTCCGTCGTCAAGACACAGACACCCGTTGCAAACTGTCCCAGCGTGTTTCTAAGCTCTCGTGTATCCAAAGTACGCCCCTTATT
>JAYOAN010000193.1:0-2656 GCA_038104285.1 Halieaceae bacterium | reverse complement strand
TCCTCGCCGAAATCGGCTGGCGAGAGTTTTGTTATCAGCTGATTGATCTTTTTGACGCTATGCCAAACAGACCCTTCAAGGACCAGTTTGCGAGCTTCCCTTGGGATAATAGTGAGGAACAACTCAAAGCGTGGCAGCGCGGGATGACGGGCTACCCTATCGTCGATGCAGGTATGCGCGAGCTCTGGCAAACGGGTTTTATGCACAACCGAGTTCGTATGATCGTCGCGTCCTTCTTAACCAAGCATTTACTCGTTCACTGGTTGGAAGGTGAGCGGTGGTTTTGGGACTGCCTGCTGGACGCAGATATCGCCTCCAATGCCTGCAGCTGGCAATGGGTAGCGGGGTCAGGCGCAGATGCTGCGCCCTACTTCCGCATCTTCAACCCCATTACGCAGGGGCAGAAATTTGATCCCGAGGGCGAATATGTGAAGCGATGGTGCCCTGAGCTCAGTGACTTGCCCAAGAAGTTTGTACACGCACCATGGGAAGCGCCAGCAATGACCCTCGCAAGTGCCGGCGTTGAATTAGGCAAAACCTATCCTGAGCCCATTGTGGACCACAAAATGGCGCGACAGGGTGCGCTTGATGCTTATGAGGTGATCAAAAAGGCCAGTTAATCCTCATCTATGATTGCGACAGCACGCGTCCACCCAGCAGAGCCACCGCGCACTTTGTGAGGGAAACAGCTGACAGTAAAACCATGATCAGGTAGCGCCTCTAGGTTATGCATCTTCTCGAGGTGACAGTATCCAATGTCACGACCGGCCTTGTGCCCTTCCCAGATGATGCTTGCGTCTTTATCAGCGGCATAACGCTCTGCTGTATACGAAAAAGGCGCATCCCAGCTCCATGCATCGGTACCTGTTACGCGAACACCGCGCTCCAAAAGATACATGGTGGCCTCGTAGCCCATGCCTGCGCCAGCGTTGACGTAATCCTCGCTGCCGTAGCGTTTTCCAGCAGAGGTGTTCACGAGAACAATCGTCAAAGGTTCAAGCTCAACACCGATTCTAGATAGCTCAGCCTCAACATCGTTGGCTGTGACGACGTAGCCGTCGGGCATATCTCTAAAGTCGAGCTTTACACCTGGCTGGAAACACCACTCAAGTGGCACCTCGTCGATGGTAATGGCACGCTCTGCCCCCCCTGCTTTGTTGTTCATAGTGCTGTGATAGTGGTAAGGCGCATCGAGGTGCGTACCGTTATGGGTGCACAACTGAACCATCTCGATCGCCCAGCCTTCGCTGTCAGGCAGCTCAGATTTATCGAGCCCTTCAAAGAAGTCCGCCATTTGTTCAGCGCCGGCGTCGTGTCGAATGTAGTCAATCCTCGGGCGCATGGGCGGCGGGTCACTCACCACATCATTCTCAAGATAAATCGACAAATCAATGAATCGGCGCATGGCTAGCCTCCCCTGTGAACTTGTGATCAATTGGTTACATTCGTGTCTGACTTTACCTGCACTCACACGCGACATCTAACACTTATGCATCTTGGCAAAACGCATTCTCGGGACTAATGTTCGTGTCACGTTAACTTGTTGTGGATTCACTATGGATTTCTCTAGAGCTAAACTCTTACTTGCAACCGTGGCATGCTTGAGCCCGCTCGCAAGCGCCGAGGGTCCGTTTCCCTCAACCTACGAAGCACGGGCACACAAACCCACGCTGATCACCAACGCGACAGTGCTAACCGGAGACGGCCAGCGACTCGACGGTGCCAGTGTCTATTTCGCCAATGGCAAAATTGTTGACGTAAGCACCAGCGCTTTAGAGGTAGATGCAGATACGCGAGTGATCGACGCGCAAGGACGCTGGGTGACGCCAGGCGTGATCGACGTACATTCACACTTGGGGGTTTATCCCTCCCCCGATGTTGATGCGCACTCCGATGGTAATGAGGCAACGGCCCCTGTCACGGCGGAAGTTTGGGCAGAGCACAGTATTTGGCCGCAGGATCCCGGGTTTGGGCGTGCGCTAGCCGGCGGCGTTACCACGCTGCAGATACTACCTGGTTCAGCGAACTTATTTGGTGGACGCGCTGTGACCTTAAAGAACGTCGCTTCGGTTTCTTATCAAGGAATGAAGTTTCCTGGTGCGCCCTACGGGTTAAAGATGGCATGCGGTGAGAACCCCAAGCGGGTCTATGGCAGAAAAGGAAGTGGCCCTTCTACCCGTATGGGCAACATTGCAGGCTACAGAACCGCATGGATCAAAGCCCAAGACTATCGCGATGAGCACGCCAAATACGCAGCGCTATCAGCGGACGAGCAAAAGGACGCGAAAAAGCCAAAGCGCGATCTTGAGCTTGAGACGCTTGCGGGTGTGCTCAACGGCGAGATCATCATTCATATGCATTGCTACCGTGCGGATGAGATGTTGACGATTTTAGATCTCGCTCAAGAGTTCGATTACAAGGTCGGCACATTCCATCACGGCGTCGAGGCTTACAAGATTGCCGACGAGCTGGCTGAAAACGATGTGTGCGGCGCGCTATGGGCCGACTGGTGGGGTTTCAAGATGGAGGCCTATGACGGCATTCAGGAAAACATTGCCCTTGTTGATCGCCCTGACGGCAGTTGTGCGGTAGTGCATTCTGATTCTGACGAAGGTATCCAGCGGCTCAATCAAGAAGCGGCAAAGGCGATGAGCCG
>JAYOAN010000192.1:0-2681 GCA_038104285.1 Halieaceae bacterium | reverse complement strand
CTTTGAGGTCTTCAGCCGACTTAAGCTCCCGGTTAAACCAGCCCGCCATCTGAACACCAGTAGACCCGCCCGCAAAGGGTCGAACACCAAAAGGGGCATACAGCTCACGCCAGAGTTCTAGGCCACCGCCGTAGTGCAACCAGCCGTTCATTTCCTGCGCCGTCATGCCAAAGGGCACTGCGGTGTAGAACACAGAGGAAGGGATCTTCCCCTTCCAGTAGTACGAGGCGCCGTGTCCCATCTCGGCGACACCCTGTGAAACGGCATCAAACACTTCGAACGGCGGCACAACTTCTCCGGCACCGTAGACTCGAATGCTCAATCTACCATTACTCATTTCCTCGACACGACGGGCAAAATTCTCAGGAGCTGAACCTAAGCCGGGTAATCCTTTGGGCCAGGTGGTCACCAATTTCCATTTGATTTGCTCGGTACTCACCACTTGTGAGCCATCGACTGCCGCAGTGTCTTTTTGCTGCGAATCAAGCGCCCAAAGGCCCAAAGTGCTAACCCACAAGAGCAGTAGACCAACAACAGCTATCGGTAGAACAGTTCTCTCTTTCATGAGCGCCTCACAGTGCTTGCAGGTTCGCGTATTGCAAAACCAGCCATTTACTTCCCTCGGCGAAGTTTACCTCGATGCGCGCATTCGCACCGCGGCCTTCTATATTCAGAACCATACCTTCACCAAACATTGGATGCAGGACGTGCTGCCCCAAACGTAGTCCCGAGTCGTTTGAACTCGCAACGGGTTGTTGGAGTCTGTCTACTAGAGGACGCGTCAAACCGCCATGCAGTCTGACCTCTTCAATCAAATCAGCCGGTATTTCTCTGACAAACCGCGAGGGGGTGTTGTAGGTCTCACTGCCGTGTAAGCGACGACTCTCAGCATAGGTAATCAAAAGTCTTTGTTGGGCGCGCGTAATCCCAACATAGGCGAGCCGACGTTCTTCTTCTAAGCGCCCAGGTTCCTCGACTGACATGCGATGAGGGAAAAGGTTTTCCTCAAGCCCCGCGAGAATCACGAGCGGGAACTCGAGACCCTTTGCAGAGTGCAACGTCATCATTTGCACGCTGTCCTCGTAGGGGTCCGCTTGGCTATCACCCGCATCGAGGGCGGCGCTATCTAAAAATTGCTGCAGAGGAGAGAGAGTGTCGTCCTCGGCTCTAAAGGTTTTAGCAGCGGAAACGAGTTCCTCAAGGTTTTCAACGCGAGCCTGACCGCGCTCACCTTTCTCCGCTTTATGGAAATCAATGAGTCCCGTTCGATGGATAATGTGCTCCACCATTTCCTCGAGCGGAAGTTCGAGCGTTTCGCTATCTAGTTCGTTTATAAGCGCAGCGAAGCCCGCCAATGACGAGCGAGCTCTGGCCGCAAGTAAACCTCGCTCCTGGACCAAACCGATGGCTTGCCACATGGAGATACCGTTTTCACGCGCCACAACGCGCAGCTCATCAATGGTTTTGCTGCCAATACCGCGGGTTGGCGTGTTGATGACACGCTCGAGCGCTGGGTCGTCACCACGACCAATCATCAATCTGAGATAAGCGAGCGCGTTGCGAATTTCGAGACGCTCATAAAAGCGTTGCCCGCCATAGATTCGGTAGGGCAGCCCCACACGGATCAGCGCTTCTTCGATAACCCGTGACTGCGCATTAGAGCGATACAAGATGGCGCTCGATCGACGCGTATTTCCTTCATCGGTCCAGGACTGAATTTGCTCAACGATAAAGCGAGCCTCGTCCTGCTCATTAAAGCCCGCATAAAGCTTGATGGGTTCGCCATCGTCGCCGTCAGTCCACAGGTCCTTACCAAGACGTCCCGAGTTATGGCCAATGACGCCGTTAGCCGCATCCAAAATCGTCTTGGTAGAGCGATAGTTCTGCTCAAGCCGAACGGTCTGTGTATCTTTGAAGTCGTGTGTAAAACGCTGAATATTCTCGATCTTCGCACCGCGCCAACCATAGATCGACTGATCATCATCGCCGACAGCAACAACCGGTATTGCGTCACCGGCCAATACGCGTAGCCAGGCGTATTGAATCGAGTTCGTATCCTGAAACTCGTCGACTAACAAAATATTGAAGCGCTCTTGATAATGTTTGAGTGTCTCAGGGGACCGCAACCAAAGTTCATGCGCTCGGAGTAAAAGCTCCGCAAAGTCGACCAAACCACCACGCTGACAGGCCGCCTCATAAGCTTCGTAGATACGCACCATGGTCCGCGTATAGAGATCGCCCATTGGCGGGTCGATGTGCTTCGCTCGCAGCCCCTCATCCTTTTGTCCGTTGATAAACCACTGTGCTTGCTTTGGTGGCCACTTCGCGTCGTCTAGACCCAGTTCTCGACAAACACGTTTCACGAGTCGAAGCTGATCGTCACTATCGAGAATTTGGAAATTTTGCGGCAGGCCGGCTTCTGCCCAATGCGTTTGAAGTAAACGGTGGGCGAGACCGTGGAACGTGCCAATCCAGAGTCCGTGAGTCGGTCGCCCAAGCATTTCCTCAATGCGCCCTCGCATCTCCTTCGCCGCTTTATTGGTAAAGGTCACCGCCATGACAGCGTAGGGCGAAACGCCCTCCGCGCGAATTAGCCATGCAATCCGGTGAACCAGAACGCGAGTCTTACCCGAGCCCGCTCCTGCAAGCACCAATTGATTGCCGCGCTCCGCAGCAACTGC
>JAYOAN010000191.1:0-2689 GCA_038104285.1 Halieaceae bacterium | reverse complement strand
CGTCCAGCGCGGTTCTCGCGGACAAGGGATGAGTTGGGTAGTTGAAAGCGATTTTGCTGAAGCTCATAGCCCCAGCGCCCGGTGAGTTCAATCGCGTCGGTAAAGTGATCTTGTATGGGAACGGTGACGAGGCATTGATCAACGCTCAGCGATGTCGTCGGGTCAGTATTTGTGAGCGTTTTGGTGAGTGCTAGTACGCCTGTCTCTTCATCCAATGTGAGGCAGTGCGTGATCTTGATCGATAGCCGCTCACAAACGCTGACAAACCGGAGTTCTGACTCAGACGTCTCGCAGGTAATGAGTTGGGGATTTGCCTGCCACTGACCGCTATCTCGACGTATTGCGAGCCCTGGATGTCCCAAATAACCCATGCCATGCGTTGGTGACAGCGTGATAGCTGGCTCAGTAGGAAGCGATGCGGGGGCTTCGTGCCGATCAAGTTGCTTGATCATTGGCTCGCTCACATTGGCAAGCCGGGCACCAAAATAAGCAACAGCAGGTTGCGAACCACGACAGTCAACAACCAGCGATACAGCCTTGTTTCTTAAGTGGTAGAACTGGTCGACACCTTCTGGCATTTCTCTCACTCGAAGCCAAACCCTTGTGCCGCTAAGGGTACCGCGCCGCGCGGGGAGATACACTTATCTGAATTCGGGCAGTTGGGTGCAAAACGGGAGCACGTAAACGGTTGATTCGCTTGTCAGTAAGGCCTGCCAGTGCGTCAATAGCCTGAACACTGGCTAACTTAACCACAAGCCTTTAGTCTCGGTTTGATAGAAAAAGAATAAATGCGGTCATGACTGCTGCAATAACGTCAGCACTCAACACCACCGCATTACTCGAGGGGTTGGGTTTGAAGATCTTTGCAAAAGCTTGCGATAGAACGTTTAAACAAAACGTCCTCATAGCGCTATCTCTGTGCGCTGCCGTTGTGAATGCCCCCGCTTTTGCCGACAGCGGCGCTTCCGTCACCCAGGTGGCAATGCTCGGCACAGGTACGCCCAATCCGTTTCCGGAACGGTCGGGTCCTGGCGTTGCGATCGTTGTTAACGATGAGGCCTACCTTGTCGATTTTGGGCCAGGTATTGTGCGTCGCGCAGCGTCATTGTCACCCGAGTACGGAGGTGATATCCCAGGTCTTGCGGTCGAAAAGCTCAACCATGCATTCCTCACGCATTTGCACTCAGACCACAGTGTAGGCTTACCCGATTTGTTATTGACGAGCTGGGTGGCGGGTCGTGATCGCCCCCTTAAATTATTTGGCCCTGAGGGCACCGCTTCGATGGCGAAAAATATCATTGCCGCCTACGAGGAGGACATTCGCTATCGCCTTTACAGCGATCAGCCGGCAAATAATCAGGGATGGCGCATCGCCACAACCGAGGTCACCGAGACCGGAATTATTTTTAAAGACAACAACGTCAGGGTTGAGGCCTTCCGCGTACCGCACGGTAGCTGGCCCGACGCTTGGGGATATCGGTTCATAACACCGGATAAGGTCATTGTGATTTCCGGTGATACCGCGCCGTCAGAGCGCTTACTCGAGTACGCTAAAGATGCCGATATCCTGATTCACGAGGTCTACAGCCTCGAGGGTTTTCAGAAAAAAGAGCCGCGTTGGCAGAAATATCATGCGGGTAACCATACCTCCACCCACGAGTTGGGCGAGTTGGCTGCCAAGGCGAGACCCAAACTGTTGGTGTTGTATCACCAACTTCTGTGGGGCTCGAGCCATGAAACTCTGCTAAATGAGGTACGGGAGGTCTATGACGGCAAAGTGGTCTCCGCGAGGGATCTCGATGTTTATTAATGCAAAGCAAGTGCAAGCCGTTTTTGCTCGATGGTTGATCGCTGGGGTGGCGCTCGCTATCTCGCCTTTGTTGGCTGCAAGCGATAAGCCCAATGTGGTGTTTATGCTGAGCGACAACCTCGGTTATGGGGACCTTGGGGTTTACGGCGGTGGGATCATTCGGGGAGCGGCTACACCGCGCATCGATGCGCTTGCGGCACAGGGTATGCGCTTCACTAACTTCAATGTCGAGGCCGAGTGCACACCCTCGCGCTCCGCGCTGATGACTGGTAGGTACGCGGTGCGATCAGGAACCACCCGTGCGGTGCCGTTACCCGGCATTCCGCAGGGAATGGCGCCTTGGGAATACACGATGGCCGAGATGTTCAAAGACGCAGGTTATGACACGGCGATTTTTGGCAAGTGGCACATCGGTGCCTCGGAGGGTCGGTTTCCTACCGACCAAGGCTTTAACTATTGGTGGGGCTTTCCCAACTCCACGGACGTCGCTCGCTTCCCGACGGTGCTTGGATTTGAAGAAGGACTCATGCCCAAGTTCAATTTTTACGAGGGCACCGCCGACGACGGACTGGAGAAGGCGGGCGAATATTCGCTGGCATCCCGGCCCTTTGTCGATGATGAAATCGTCTCGCGTGCAGTGGCTTATTTAGGTGAAGCAAAACAAAACGGGAAGCCGTTCTTTCTTTATCTACCGTTCTCCCTGGTTCATCACCCATCGCTTCCGCATCCTGACTTTGACGGCAAAACGGGTCAGGGGCGTTTTGCTGACGCACTCGCTGAACATGACTATCGGGTAGGGGAGATTCTCGACGCACTCGACGAGCTTGGTCTCGCTGAAAATACGGTGGTGGTGTACGCCAGCGATAACGGGCCTGATCG
>JAYOAN010000028.1:0-14089 GCA_038104285.1 Halieaceae bacterium | reverse complement strand
GCGCGTTATGCGAACGATGATAGGGAAGGGCATGATAAAAATTCGCCGGGGACTCGATATCCCATTGGCAGGCGCTCCAGAGCAGTCTATTGCTCGTGAGTTCTCGCCTCGTAATGTAGCGCTTGTCGGAGCTGACTACATTGGAATGAAACCAACGATGGCGGTTGCCGAAGGCGACACCGTCGCCAAGGGGCAAGCGCTTTTTACCGATAAGAAATGCGAGGGTGTCGTTTACACGGCTCCCGCATCTGGGCGCGTATCAGCGATTAACCGAGGTGCGCGTCGCGTTTTTCAGTCCATCGTTATCGAAGTCGATGAGTCAGTCGACGCTATTCGCTGGGACGCGATCGCTCGAGACGAGCTAGTATCGCTCTCTTCTGAGGCGGTCAGGGCGCGTTTGCTCGAGTCAGGCGAGTGGACAGCCTTGCGCGTACGCCCCTTCAATAAGGTGGCAGATCCAGCAACTGCGCCAGCGGGCGTTTTCGTGACGGCCATCGACACACGTCCGCACGCGGTCAACCCCGAGTGGGTAATCGCAGAACAAGCCGAGTCTTTCGTGGCGGGTCAGGAAGTATTGGCAGCTTTAGTCGATTGTCCGGTCCATATTTGCGTGGCCGCGGGCAGTCAAGCCCCAGTTGCGGCTCACGACCGCGTTCAAGCGGCTGAGTTTTCTGGGCCGCATCCTGCTGGCCTTGCTGGTACACATGTTCATTTTCTTCAGGGCGCGTCACTCACTAAGTTGGCGTGGACGATCGATTACCAAGACGTGATTGCCATCGGTAATCTCTTCTTGCGTGGAGAGGTTGATACATCGCGTGTGATCTCAGTGTCGGGTCCAGCCGCCACCAATCCTGAAATTATCCGTACCGCCCGTGGTGCTGACATCGAGGCCGTTACAGCGGGTAACCAGGCCGGCGGTGAGAATCGGCTTATTAGTGGTTCAGTGCTTGGCGGGCGAGGAGTGCAGGCGAACTCAGCCTACTTAGGGCGCTTTCACAACCAAGTTTCTATCTTGTCAGAGGGCAGAGATCGGGTCTTCATGGGGTGGCTCTCACCCGGTACTCAAAAGCATTCGGCGATGGGTATTTACTTATCTAGCCTCTTTGGCAGAAAGCCGCTCGCTATGACGACAACTACGAACGGATCCGAGCGTGCAATGGTGCCCGTAGGCGCCTACGAGCGCGTGATGCCGCTTGACGTACTGCCGACCCAGCTACTGCGCGCATTATTGGTGGGAGACACCGAGACAGCCCAAGCCTTGGGTTGCTTGGAACTCGACGAGGAAGATTTGGCCCTGTGTACCTATGTGTGCCCAGGAAAGTATGAATATGGCCCAGTTTTGCGAGACAACCTGGCGCGGATTGAAAAAGAGGGATAAGTCGTGGGATTACGTAGTACGTTAGACAATCTTGAGCCTCATTTTAAACCGGGCGGTAAATACGCGTCCTGGTACGCGCTATACGAGGCCGTGGACACCATTTTCTACAGTCCATCGAGTGTGACAAAAGCATCTGCCCACGTCCGTGATGGCATCGATCTTAAGCGCATCATGATCACGGTGTGGTTCTGCACTTTCCCTGCCATGTTTTACGGTATGTACAACATTGGTTACCACGCTAATGAGGTTATTGCTGCAGGCGGTTATGCGCTGGAAGGTTGGCGTGGCGCGGTAGTTGCCAGCTTAGGTGGCTTCGATCCAAACAGTCTGTGGGATAACTTCCTATACGGCGCGGTCCATTTTTTGCCGCTGTACGCGATCACTTTTGTAGTAGGTGGTTTTTGGGAAGTGCTGTTTGCCATGAAGCGCGGTCACGAAATTAACGAGGGCTTCTTCGTTACCTCTATCCTGTTCACTCTCACGCTGCCGCCCGATCTACCTCTTTGGCAGGCCGCTATGGGGATTACCTTCGGTATTGTCGTTGCCAAGGAAGTATTTGGTGGCACCGGTAAGAACTTCCTGAACCCAGCGCTCACAGGTCGAGCATTCCTTTATTTTGCCTACCCCGCACAGCTTTCTGGTGACGCGGTGTGGACAGCAGTTGATGGTTACTCAGGTGCGACAGCCCTTAGCGTTGTTGCAAACGACGGTATGGCGGGCCTTACCTCAGCCTACACGTGGTCAGAAGCGTTTTTGGGCGCCATGCCAGGTTCGATTGGGGAGACCTCCACGCTTGCAATTATGATAGGCGGCGGTGTTCTGTTGCTGATGGGCATTGCATCATGGCGCGTCGTGGCTGGTTGTTTTGCGGGCATGATTGGTTTCTCGTTGCTGCTTAACGCGATCGGGTCGGATACCAACCCTATGTTCGCAATGCCTTGGTACTGGCACATGGTGATCGGCAGCTTCGCATTTGGCGCCTTCTTTATGGCGACAGACCCTGTATCCGCCGCAATGACCAACGGCGGCCGCTGGGCATATGGCGCGTTAATCGGCGTTATGTGCGTTCTGATTCGCGTTGTTAACCCTGCCTTCCCAGAGGGCATGATGCTCGCCATTTTGTTTGCAAACCTGTTCGCTCCGCTTTTTGACAATTTTGTGGTGCAAGCAAATATTAAGAGGAGACTTGCTCGTGTCAGCTAAGAACGAAACGCTTTCCCGCGTACTCACGGTCGCGCTTGGGTTGTGCATCGTTTGTTCTGTGGTTGTATCCACAGCAGCCGTTGCGTTAAAGCCACAGCAGGCGGCGAATAAGGCACGCGACTTAAAGCGCAACATCCTCATGGCGGGGGGGCTGTATAACCCCGAGCTGAGCGTTGAAGAGCAGTTCGCAAGTATTCAGACCCGTGTTGTGGATCTCGATACAGGAGTGTTCCTCGACGATGTTGATCCGTCGACCTTCGATCAACGCAAGTCTGCAAAGGATCCCTCGAGCTCCAAAGCGCTCTCTGGCGATGAGGATCCTGCAAAGATCCTGCGAAGGGAGAACCGAGCGACGGTTTACCTGGTTAATGACGATGCCGGTGAACTAGACCGAATTATCTTGCCGATTCACGGTTATGGCTTGTGGTCCACGCTCTATGGGTTTGTAGCGCTTGAATCAGACGCCAACACCATTGTGGGACTGGGATTCTACGAGCACGGAGAAACCCCAGGGTTGGGTGGTGAGGTCGATAACCCCAACTGGAAAGCGAAGTGGCCCGGGAAATTGGCGTACAAAGACGGTGAGGTTGCCATCAGCGTACTCAAGGGTGCTGTCAATCCGGCATCGAGCGACGCCAGTTGGCAAGTAGACGGTCTATCCGGCGCAACCCTGACGACCAAGGGTGTTCATAATCTTGTTCAGTACTGGCTCGGTGATGACGGTTTTGCGCCGTTGCTGGGCAATATCCGTGGAGGTAATGCGTGATGAATGTTCGCGAGACACTCTTTTCCCCGATCATCCAGAACAACCCGATTGCTTTGCAGATTCTAGGTATCTGCTCAGCGCTGGCTGTAACGTCATCGCTTGAGGTGAGTGTGGTGATGTCGATTGCGCTAACGGCGGTGACAGCCTGTTCATCGTTCTTCATTTCGATGATCCGTAACTTCATCCCGTCGAGCATACGTATCATCGTTCAGATGACCATTATTGCCTCGCTGGTGATCGTGGTGGACCAGATTTTGAAGGCGGTGGCCTACGACATCTCTAAGCAGCTCTCTGTCTTTGTGGGTTTGATCATCACGAACTGCATTGTGATGGGCCGTGCAGAAGCCTTTGCCATGAAGAACCCGCCGCTACCCAGCTTTTTAGATGGTCTCGGTAACGGCCTAGGGTACTCATTTGTGCTGCTCGTCGTTGGTTTTGTCCGAGAACTGTTTGGCGCCGGCAAGCTATTTGGGGTGGAGGTTCTCCCACTGGTTACCGAAGGCGGTTGGTATAACCCCAACGGATTGCTACTCCTACCGCCGAGTGCATTCTTCTTGATTGGTTTTTTAATCTGGGCCATCCGGGCCGTACAAACCGATCAGGTTGAAGAGCCTGAATTCAAAATTGCGAAACACACGTCGACTGAGGAGGCTGCGTAATGGAACATTATTTGAGCCTTTTTGTTCGAGCCGTGTTTATTGAGAATATGGCGCTCGCCTTCTTCCTAGGCATGTGCACCTTTCTTGCGGTTTCAAAGAAAATTTCGGCGGCCTTTGGTTTAGGCGTTGCGGTTGTCGTGGTGCTGACTATTACGGTTCCCGTTAATAACTTGATTTATCAGAACCTACTGGCGGACGGCGCGCTTGCGTGGGCCGGTTACCCAGATCTGGACTTGAGCTTCCTCGGTCTGCTGTCGTACATCGGGGTGATTGCTGCGCTGGTACAGATTCTGGAAATGTTCTTGGATAAGTATGTACCTGCACTGTACGCCGCTTTGGGCGTATTCCTACCGCTGATTACTGTGAACTGCGCGATTTTAGGTGCGTCACTCTTTATGGTCGAAAGGAGCTACGACTTTGGCGAAAGCGTGGTCTTTGGCTTCGGCTCCGGCGTGGGTTGGGCCTTGGCGATCGTCGCCCTTGCCGGCATCCGGGAGAAGCTAAAGTACAGCGATGTTCCTGATGGGTTGCAGGGGCTGGGCATAACCTTTATCACTGTGGGACTGATGTCTCTGGGCTTTATGTCGTTCGGCGGCATCGATATCTAATTCGCTGTAAGTAGCGTTAGGAGAGATAAGTGTTTACAACTATTTTCTTTGGCGTTGGCATGTTCACTGCCGTTGTTGTCGCCTTGGTAATGGTCATTCTTGCGGCGCGCAGCAAGCTTGTTGCGAGTGGCAACATCAATATCGAAATTAACGGCGAGAAGACGATTCAAGTTCCCGCAGGTGGAAAGCTGCTGCAAACGTTGGCAGATGCTGACCTATTCCTTGCCAGTGCCTGTGGCGGTGGTGGCACCTGCGCTCAGTGTAAGTGTGTGGTCGCGGAGGGTGGCGGTTCGTTGCTTCCCACTGAAGCGACTCACTTTACACGACGAGAAGCCAATGAAGGCTGGCGCCTCTCTTGTCAGACCCCGGTTAAGCAAGACATGAAAATCGAGATACCGGAGGAGGTCTTTGGTGTTAAACAGTGGGAGTGCACTGTTGAATCAAACGATAACGTTGCGACCTTCATCAAGGAACTCGTACTGAAATTGCCTGAAGGCGAAAGCGTAGACTTCCGTGCGGGCGGTTATGTTCAGTTAGAGTGCCCACCTCACGCGGTGAAGTTCTCTGATTTCGATATCGGCGAAGAATATCGTGGCGATTGGGAGCACTTTGGCTTCTTCAAACTCGAGTCTGCGTCTCCGGAGACCACGATTCGTGCTTACTCGATGGCTAACTACCCCGAAGAGAAGGGTGTCGTTAAGTTCAACATCCGAGTAGCCACGCCGCCTCCGCGAACCGAAGGTTTGCCGCCAGGTATCATGTCAAGCTGGGTCTTCAATCTTAAGGCCGGTGACAAGGTAAATGTCTACGGTCCGTTCGGTGAGTTCTTTGCGAAAGAGACTGACGCTGAGATGGTGTTCATCGGTGGTGGTGCGGGTATGGCACCTATGCGTTCACACATTTTTGATCAGCTTCGCCGAATCAATACCGATCGTAAGATCAGCTTTTGGTACGGTGCACGCTCGCTTCGTGAAATGTTCTATGTTGAAGATTACGACACGTTAGCGGCTGAGAACGACAATTTTGATTGGCACGTTGCGCTTTCTGACCCGCAGCCAGAAGATAATTGGGATGGCTTAACAGGCTTTATCCACAACGTGCTGTATGAGCAGTACCTGAAGGACCATCCTGCGCCTGAGGATTGTGAGTACTACATGTGTGGGCCGCCCATGATGAACAAAGCGTGTATCGATATGCTGCTTGATCTCGGCGTCGAGCGCGAAAACATCTTCTTGGACGACTTCGGTGGTTAAAGCCATCTGGACGTTATTAGGAAGGCCAGCCATAGCGCTGGCCTTTTTGCTTCTTGTTGTTGGATGTAATGAAAACTCACCAACTGAGAAACTCTCGGGAAGTATTTTCGGCACGAGCTGGAACCTAACCTACCTCGACGCGCCTGAGGGTGTTACCCGCGACCAGGTTGAGGCGGCGGCAGTCGGTGCGTTTGCTGTCGTCGATGACAGCATGAATAATTACCGGCCCGATTCGACGATCAGCCGGTTGAACGCACTTGACGCAATGAACGCCTTTGAAGTCGATTGGGACTTCGCACTGGTTTTTAACACGGCATTTGATATCTACGCTGCTACAGATGGTGCTTATGACCCCTCCGTATCACCACTCGTCAACTTGTGGGGTTTCGGTCCGAAGGCAGTGGTCAATCGACCATCGCGTGAGGCTATCGACGCGTTAGCACCAATAGTTGGCTTGGAGGAGTTCGCTTGGGATTTATCCACGCGCGCTTTCGTTAAGAAACACGCCAAATCTGAGCTGGATTTCTCATCTATTGCTAAGGGGTATGCCGTCGATCTGGCCTCCGACGCACTTATCGACTTGGGTGTAACCAACTTTATGCTGGAGGTCGGTGGCGAGATTCAAACACGCGGGATGAGTCCGCGCGGCGATCGCTGGCGGTTAGCGATTGAGAACCCCGTCGCAGGTGCTGCCGGGGGTGTTTACACTGCAATTTCGGTTACCGATGTTGGTGTTGCGACCTCTGGTGATTATCGAAATTTTTTCATTGAGAACGGCGTTCGCTATTCCCATCTTATCGACCCTCGCACCTCCCAGCCGATCGAGCACGACCTGGTCTCCGTGACGGTCGTGCATCCATCAACCATGATCGCGGATGCCTGGGCAACAGCGCTCATGGTTGTTGGTACAGACGAGGCCTTGCGATTGGCTGATATTTACGATCTCGGTGTTCTCTTGATTTCGCGGGAAGGACAGCAGCTGGTAAGCTCGAATAACGAACTCATGTCGCAATGGTTGATGGCATCAGATAAAGAGGGTGGCACCCAATGATTTTTCTCATTAGTTTTTTTGTTTTCGCTCTTATCCTTGCCGCGATGGCCGTGGGTGTTATGGCAGGGAGGGAGCCCATAAAGGGTTCGTGCGGAGGCATTGGTGCTCTCGGAATCGATCAATCTTGCGAGATCTGTGGCGGTGACCCACAGCGCTGCGAGACAGAGACGCGTTCATCTGCCGATACGATGGTAGGGTCGACAGCAGAGGCTCGCTCGGAAGCCGAACCCGGGGAAGGCGCCGTGGTTTTTGATCCCGCTGAGAAGTAAGGCCTTTGCCAATAGAATTAGACATCGCGCGCAGGCTCAGCTTCAGCTCGGAGCAGAGGGCGTTTACCCGCTGGGTAGCCATCTTATCAGCTACGGGTATGGCGGTTGGCGTCGCGAGTCTTATCGTCGTTCTGTCTGTTATGAACGGACTGGCTGGGGAATTAACCGGCAGACTGCTGAATGCGGTGCCCCACGTTTCCATCGTGTCAACGGGTTCCTTGGCCGAGAGTCGTGCGCTGTCGCAAACCCTAGAGGATAAATGGTCTGGGGCTAGAGCTTTCCCCTTCATCAAACGGCAAGTAATGCTTCGATCGCTATTCTTTTCTGCGGGCGCTGAACTTACAGGATACGCCGAGGATCACTCCTACAGTACTGAAGTGACGCTGATAGACGGCGATCTAGTCGCGCTATCCAAAGAGCGTTACAGCGTTGCGCTGGGTCATTCGCTTGCACAACAGCTAGGTGTCGGTATTGGAGATCAGGTGGATGTTGTACTGCCTCAGCTTTCAGTAACCCCCTTGGGGCCAGTCCCTCGTTACCGACGTCTAACCGTGCGCGCAGTCGTTTCAGTGGGTGCCTCACCCGATGGCACGCTGGCTTGGACGTCTTACGATACCTTGGAGCGATTAGCACGAGCCAGACAGCCTGACGGTGTACAAATTCGTCTTACTGATCCAGACACTGCAGGGATTGTTGCCGAGCAATTAAAGAGGCAAGTATCGGAGCCTTCAGAAGTGATTACATGGGCGGATACAAATCAGTCGCTGTTTGCTGCGATAAGAATGGAAAAGATTTTAGTCAGCATCCTTTTGTCAGCACTGATCGCTATCGCCGCTTTTAGTGTTGTTTCGTCTCTGACGATGTCTGTCTCTGAAAAGCGTTCAGACATCGCAGCACTCCGAGTAATGGGCCTAACACCAGCGAGAGTAATGATCAGCTTTTTGATTCATGGCTTGTTACTCGCGGTTCTGGGCCTTGGCGTTGGGACTGTTTTGGGACTTGGTATCGCATTAAACCTCGAAGGGGTTATGGGCGGTATCGAACGATTGTTTGGCTGGTCCTTATTTGATCCAGACGTTTACTACATCGGTGGCCTGCCTACAAAGATCCTGATAACGGATATTCTTGGAATCGTATCGGGTGCGGTCGTACTCAGTATTGTTGCCGCTACTTACCCGGCGATTAGAGCAAGTCGTGTCTCACCGGTTAGTGCTTTGGAGGGCTTACACGGATGACTCTTTGTTTGAGCGCAACGCAGGTAAGCAAGGTTTATGGCTCAGGTGATGTGGCGGTTAAGGTACTCGATGATCTATCGATTGACCTGCTGGCCGGAGAAAAGATCGCCATCGTGGGTGGTTCTGGTGCCGGTAAGTCAACACTGCTCAATATTATGGGCGGACTCGATCAACCTACTGCGGGAAGTGTTGAGATTGGTAAAACCGACCTTTTCTCCCTGAGCGAGGTCGAGCGCAGTCGATGGCGTAATCGTCACCTGGGATTTGTCTTTCAATTTCACCATCTCATGCCTGAGTTTAGCGCTGTCGAGGCTGTGGCGATGCCGGCTAGGATTGGGGGTGTAGCAAAAAGTCAGGCGCTCGAGCGCGCGCAGTTTCTGCTATCGGAGCTAGGACTTGCAGATCGAGTGAATCATCGTCCGGGTCAGTTATCGGGCGGAGAGCGTCAACGGGTTGCGATTGCTCGCGCCCTAATTAATCGTCCAGCCTGCGTGTTGATGGATGAGCCAACGGGTAATCTAGATCCAGCGACAGCTGAGCAGGTGCTCAGTCTCATGCACGACTTATCCTTTGAGGAGACCGCTTTTGTGATCGTGACTCATGATCCAAACATTGCTGCTCGAATGGATAAGCGGTATCGGCTTGACGCTGGGAAATTGTGTCTAGAGTCATAGGCATGTGGCGACCGCGATCTATTCATTTTGAGATGGCGCTGCGACAATCCTTGGGCGGCGGTTCAGGTCTGTCCTCGTTCTTGTCGAAGCTATCGATAGCAGGAATGGTAATAGCCGTTGCATTTCTGCTGGCCTCGCTCTCGGTTATGAACGGCTTTGAGCGTGAAATGCGGCTTCGTATTCTCAATTTAGTACCCCATGTCACTGTTCGCAGTTACGTATCGGAGTCAGCCGGTGAAACACTGCCGATCGATTTGGGTGATTTACCGAGTGTTAAGCGAAGCTATCGCTTCAGCGAGAGCAATGCGCTTTTCTCAGCCGTGTTGGATGCTCGGGTGGGCAGATTGATCTATGCTGGATCCGAAGCGCTTGAGCCCTTGCGGCAACACCTAAAGCCGCGGTTGGATAAGTTAGCACCGGGAGAAATAGTACTCGGCAAAAACTTCGCGGAAGCGCTGGGTGTAGAAGTCGGCCAACCATTGGTCGCGCTTATCAGCAAAGAAAGTAGCCATCGCCAGTTTTCACCACTAACCGTGCGACTGGCTGCGGTTTTGGATTCTGGCACTGAAATCGACAGCGTATTTGCTCTGGCCCCCATGAACCCGCCAGCTGGAGAGGGCATCGACCGCAATTCCTCATGGGCTCTTACCATTGCGGATCCACTAGAGGCCCCGGCGTTAGTTCGAACGCTTCGGAAGCAGTTAGGTCCTCAATTCTGGATTTCGGACTGGACGCAAACACTCGGCAATTTATATCAAGCGATACAACTATCGCGCCAAATTGTAGGGTTGATGTTGGTCGCACTTTTGGTCGTTGCCGTCTTCAATATTGTTACCTCCCTCGTGCTCGTGATGTCCGATCGCCGGCCTAGTTCGGCAATGTTGCGCGCAATGGGCGCATCACCCTCGGACATACTCACGATATTTACCGTTCAGGGGACGATTATCGGTGCGGGCGGCGCGGTTCTAGGGGCCGTGCTGGGTTGGCTTTTGGCGTTCGCTATCCCTGGTCTTGTGTCTCTTATTGAGACTTTCAGCGGCCAGCCGCTTCTTGATACCCGTGTATATCCACTCGCGTATGTGCCGGTTGATCTAAGGTGGTCGGACTTCTTTAGTGTGTCAGCTACCGCATTTCTTTTATCGCTGTTTGCCTGTGCGCTACCTGCGATTGGCTCGGCAAAGGCGTCGATAAGCGAGTCGCTGCGCGAAATACGCTAATGTCGCGATGCACGCCTTCGGGCAAGGCGCTTACGTGCCCGCTCAGTAATACGCTGGCTGATCCGAAGTCGCCAAAGGCCATCGGCAATGAAATAGCCTAAAAAGGCAGCAATAACACCCATAACCGCGCAGCCGAGAACAAACGCGGGGAAGATTCCTAGGAATTCAGCACTCAAAGGATTCAGCCAATCTACCGCAGTGACATCTAATACAGGCGTCCCCAGAAGACCACTGCCCAAGAGGTAAGCACCGAGATAGATGACTGGCATGGTGACCGGGTTGGTGATGAAGATCAGCATAAAAGACAGGGGGACGTTAGCGCCCAACCGGATGGCCAAAAACACTGCTACAAACATTTGACCGGGCAGGGGGATCATCGAGCAAAAAAATCCAATGGCAGTTGCCCGTGCTATTGATGTTCGGCTGATATGCCACAACTCTCGTCGGTCTAGCAGGTTGCCAAAGCGTTCAAACCCATTGACGCGCATCAAACGCGACGGACTGGGCAAGTACTTTCGTAACGAGCGTTTTGGCATGACCCTCACTCAATTATTCGTTATTTCCGATCTTTTGCGAGCAAAGACCTCACAAAGAGGCCAGTGAAATATATGTCCAGTCAGCAACCGTGGACACTGCTGTCTCACGCGTTAATTATGCTGGGGCAACAGCCGATCTGCCAGTTGTTAGACACCAAAAATTGCGAACATTTGCTCGAGATAACGATGCGCTACTGGTGTATTGCCTCACCTGTGTTTCCGCATTATTCCTCCCATCCGGTAGCGCTCTAGTCATTTTCACGGCGGTTATCGCTAGCGCTCTGCTGGTTTTCCCGCGGCGTAGGGCAACGCTGCCTCTGGTATGTGGGTTTCTGGTGAGTTGCGCACATTTTTATCACCATGAGGACATTCGAATTCCGTCCCGCTGCTTCGATACAGCGCTTCAGGCAGAGGGTGCCATCGCTTCCTTTCCTCAACATCAGGAGGGTGTAGGTGAAACGCACTATCTAAGCTTCGACCTTGAAATTCGGGAGTCGATTCCACGTGATTGCGGTTCAGGTACAAAAGTTCGCGCTTACGCCAACTACGAAGGTGAGACTCCTGCCTTGAAGATTGGCGACTCAATCTCAGGGAAGTTCCGTCTGAGACCACCAGGATCGTTATGGAATCGCGGCAATTTACCCTCAAATGTTCATGCCCTCGCGAACAAAACCTCAGCGCTTGCGAGTGTCACTGAAATTAGTTCGATTGAGTCGGGATCTTCTTATTTCTCTGCGCTTCGCTACCGGTTGAGTCAGGCGATAACACATTTCGTGAAGTCTGCTGAAGCAGAGCGGCTATTGCAGGGCTTGCTGCTCGGTCGGCAGGGGGCGCTCCAATCTGAGGATTGGCTGCTTTTGCGCGAGTTCGGGATCGTCCATGTTTTGGTGGTCAGTGGTGTGCACGTATCACTGGTGGTTTTATGGATGCAATATCTGCTGAAACTTCCACGGCGTCTCTTTTTATTGCGTCATGACAGAGGGCTGGACTGGTCACACCTTACGGCAATATCGTTGGTGGCGTCTGGGTATGTGCTCCTAACAGGCGCGTCTTTACCCGCACAACGTGCGCTTTTGATGATGAGCACAACCTACTTTATGCGCATTCTGTTCTGGCGTGTCAGTTCTTTGTCGTCAGTCGTGGTGGCGGCAGCTGTGCTGATAACGATGAATCCGTGGTCTGCACTCACCCCTGGATTCTGGCTGAGTGTTTTGCTCACCGGCGTTATCATCGTAGAGACCGCGGATGCGCCGCCTCGACGTATTTTGGGATGGTTAAGGCTGACCTTTGTTCTCACTGTCGCCTCGTCGTTATTGACGGCATTTTTCTTTAATCAGTTCTCCACCGCGTCACTGTTGAGCAATCTTTTGATTGTGCCTTTCTTTACTGTTGTGGTGCTTCCAATGGGGCTCGTCGCTTTAGCGATTACCGAAGTGAATTTTGAGTTGGGCGGATGGTTATTGACCGGTATCGCAGTCCTAACGCATGAGCTGATTTCTATGATGGCTACAGCTAATACACTGAGCGGGTTTGGGCGATTAGCGTCTGTGTATTTTCACTCCGGTAGTATTTATATCGCTGCCGTAGCTGTCTTGGGGAGCGCGCTACCTAGGAACTTGGCCACGCCAATCATTTTGGTGCTCCCTTTGCTTGTGAGTGGCTCTAGTTACCCTAGTCATTCAGCCGAAATGGTTATTGCCGATGTGGGGCAGGGCACCATGGTTCTCTTCACTACCGGCGATTACCACCTTCTCTACGATACCGGCGGGGTTAGCGGCTCTGGAATCTCGATTGCTGAGCGGGAGGTGATTCCATGGCTGAAATCGCGTGGCATTGGTGAGATCGATCTCTTGGTGGTGAGCCACGGGGATCTCGATCATTCCGGAGGGCTGAGCGCCGTTCGTGAGCACTTCGATATCAAAGATCATTGGGGCTTTGGCGGGGTGCCTTGCGTTACCGGGAGCGAGCGACCTTTCTCGAGCAGCGTTACCTTATCCGTGATGTCGGGTACGGGAAAAGACTCGAAGAACACGAACAGTGATTCGTGCGTGGTGCTCATCGATTATCACGGTCAGAGAATATTGCTTGCGGGGGATATTCCGACATCGACCGAACTTGAGTTAATTGCTGCTGGATCGCTTAACCCACAAATCGATATTCTGATTGCAGCGCATCATGGCTCGGCGACATCCAGCTCGCAGACCTTCGTAGACAAGGTAGAGCCCAGGCACACTGTGTTCACGACTAAGCGTACCAATCGTTTTAACCACCCAAATGGTTCGGTATTGCTTCGCTTCTTACAGACAGAGTCAAGATTGTGGGATACCGCTCAAGACGGTGCCGTGACGTTTAAGCTGATGAGGTCTATGGGTTTATCGGCAAGTGCGATGCGAAGTACATACTCTCCGTACTGGGCTCAATTCTGATTGATTAAGCGTTGCTTGGCTCCGCCTACTAGCCGGGTATACTCTGACTATGCTCTGGGAGAACCAATCATGTTAGATCTACTCATCGCCGGTGGCTGGGTGATGCCGCTTATTGTTTGTTGTTCGATCGTGGCAGTCAGTATCTGTATCGAGCGTTACGTTGCTCTAGATCACCAAAAGATTGCGCCACCTCACTTGCTTGCCACGGTTTGGCGAGATCTTAGGCAAGGTGAGCTCAATGCCAAAAAGTTAAATGAGCTTCGAGCCGGATCGCCTTTGGGCGCGATCTTGGCGGCGGGTATATCCAACAGGGGGCAAGGTCGAGATGTGATGAAGGAGAGCATTTCCGAGGCTGCGAGTCACGTCATTCACGACCTCGAAAAGTATCTGAACTCCCTGGGGACTGTTGCGGCTATTACGCCGCTTTTAGGGCTTCTGGGCACAGTCGTAGGGATGATTGATGTATTTACTCAAATCACCACTGCCGGCACGGGAAATGCAAATGCGCTTGCTGGTGGCATTTCAGAAGCCTTACTGACTACCGCAGCGGGTCTTATTGTGGCGATTCCGGCGCTGGTGATGCATCGGTATTTCACGGGACTGGTAGAGTCCTTAGTCGTCAGTCTTGAACGCGAAGCGATCAAGCTGGTTGATGCGTTACACAGTGGGGCGCAACAGGAATACTGAAGATGAAGTTCAAGCGGCAGAGAAAAGAGTCTCTCACGGTCAATTTGACACCGCTCATTGACGTGGTGTTTCTGCTGCTGATTTTTTTCATGGTTTCGACGAGCTTTACTGATTTAAGTGAACTGGT
>JAYOAN010000190.1:0-2705 GCA_038104285.1 Halieaceae bacterium | reverse complement strand
AGGTCGTTCTTGATACTTGGCCGGAAGAGCCGCACGTACCATTAGAATTGCTCAATCGAGTCCGATTCGGAACGCCTCATATCGCCGGCTATTCGGAATTATCGAAAAACAATGCCACAGACTTTCTGATTCCCGCGCTGATCAGTGCCTTGGCGCTAGACTGTCAGAGACCGGTGGCAGGGCACCCTCGCGAATCGCCTATAGTATTAACGGCAAAAGGGAATGATCTGCAGACACTGTCAGCCTTGCTCTGTCATGTAGGGCGTATCGAACAAGACGATCGAGACTTTCGCCTCGCATGGGCTAAGGATCAAAGCGCCGAGGTGTTCGAAAGACAACGTCGCCAATACGCGATGAGGCAGCAGCTTCAGGGCTTAGCGGTGTCCGTAAAGCATGAGTTGACGCCACGCTTAGCAAACTGGTTGGAGGGCCTGGGTGTTGCCGTCGTCTAGTCATTGTCGCTTTAGCCAATGTTTACGATAGGCGCGCAGATGTTTGCCGTTTTAAAAGAGTCTCAAGGCAAAGCTACGGATCAGGTCAACGAAATACGACACCCCATTGAAATCCCGTAATTGCCCCTCATATCGATAAAGACACCAAATCAACGCGCAAGGAGAGGCCGTTATGACTGATAAAGATGATGCTTATTGGCGAGAAAAGCTGACAGCGGACGAGTATCACGTCCTCCGACAGAAGGGCACAGAGCGCGCGTTTACGGGTGAGTATTGGGATACCACTGACGGGGGAACGTACAAGTGTCGGGGCTGTGGTGAGGTGCTCTTCCAGTCAGAAAGTAAGTTCGATGCCGGTTGCGGTTGGCCTAGCTTCGATCGTCCTGCCGCCGACGCGGCAATTGCTGAGGAGCGCGACACAAGCCACGGCATGATTCGGACGGAGGTGCTTTGCCATAACTGTGGAGGCCATCTTGGACACGTCTTCCCCGACGGGCCCACAGAAACAGGATTACGCTACTGCATCAACAGCTTATCGATCGATCTCGAGAAAGAGTGATCGACAGGCAATCGATTAAGTGCCAAGGCAAACGAACCATTAAATACGGAGCTTTCGTTCAGGGAACGAGAGCTTCGGTCGTCTCAATGCCTTGTTCATCAAGATAGGTTCGAATGGCTCTGATGTGATCAGGGCCAATTTCGCAGCAGCCCCCGATGATCTCTACACCCATTTCAAGCCAGGTTTTTACAAACGCCAAGTAGTCCTCCGGTCCTAGGTCTTTGCGACTCGCGAGTCGGTCCACAGTGCTGCCGGGTACCAGTGCCTCAACCGAGGTGAACCCATTGGCATAGGCGCCGCAGCGAATCCCTGAAGAGAGAGCTGTCTTGAGTCCCTCGGTAACCACCTCTGGCGTTGAACAGTTGAGCATGATGGCATCAGGCGAGTAGGGCTTTATTGCGTTTATCGCATCTTCAAGGAGCTCTCCAGAGCGGAGTTTTTGAGGGTCGCTATCACTCAAAGTGAATGCTACTGCGCCAACAACGCCGGCGTCGCGGATCGCTTTGGCGCCCGCGGTTGCCTCGGTGATGTTACTCATCGTCTCCAATAGAAACCCGTCAACGCTGTCTTTCTGCAATGCCACCAATTCACTGTATTGCTCGTAGGCACTGTCGAAGTCTGGCGCAACAGTATGGTCGTAAGACGCATTGAGCGGCGGTAAAGAAGCAACCATTGATAGAGGGTTTGTAACTGACGACTCACCGATGCCAGATTTCGCCGTGGTTGCCGCTGCGTCTAGCATCTCCTTCACAGAGTACTCTGGAGCAAAGGTTTTCAGTCTATGACGGCTGACTGCGTATGTGTTGAGACAAATCACGCGCGCGCCCGCATTGCAGAAGTCTCTGTGGATGTCGGAGACTAAGTGGGGCTCATCGAGCATAACCTTGGTCGACCAGAGCGGATGGGGCGGTGCCGAGCTTCGCTTGATGAGTTCTTGACCCAATCCACCATCGAGAAGAGTGATTTTCATAGTGCTAACGGTTTCATCGCTTGTTAGGAATGAACACCGAGAAGGTGTTCTTTGAGTTGATCAAGTACATGGTTGGGGTCTTCCACCATGAGCGAATGTCCTGCACCGGGCACGACACTGATACGTGCATCATTGAGCGTGGACTGTAAATTTCTCGTCGCTCGCAACGGTGTGAGACGATCGGCGTCGCCGTGAATCATTAAACTTGGCGCAGTGACTTCTGCCGCTGCCTCGAGTCCGTTTCGATAAGCATTGCAAGCTCGCATATCGAGGTCCAAAGCGGCCTGTATTTCGTCCTCGTAGCGCCGCATGCTATCACTGACCATCCACATACCAGGGTTAGGATTGCCTCCCATCAAATTTTGTTTGCTGAAACCAAAAGACGTGAGCATCGCATGAGCAGCACCCGGTTTATTGGCGGTCGCATCGAGTATAGGTTCTGAAACAGGCATCGGTGCAATCGAGCCGATGAGGATCACTTTGGAGGCACGCGTTTTGATTTTTGCGGCCGTTTCTAACGTGATGAGGCTACCCATGCTGTGGCCGACAAGCGCTATATTTTCGATTGAGAAGTGGTCTAGTACACCGACAACCCAATCAGACATGGCCTCGATTGAGGGGAGCGTATCACCCGAGGAGCGGCCGTGCCCGGGAAGATCGATAGCCAGGACATTCCAGTTATGACGAGAAAAATGCCGCGCAAACAGCGTCCAAACACTGTGAT
>JAYOAN010000189.1:0-2724 GCA_038104285.1 Halieaceae bacterium | reverse complement strand
TTGGTGCTGTCGTACTGGTGTTTCTGATTATCGATCACTCGATCGAAATACAGATCCAATCTGTCAACGCCGAGGTGCTCTCAGAAGTCGACCTCCTCGAAGAAGATATCCGAGACGGTGAAGAAGGCTTGGTGAGATTGCGAAATGCCATTAGCAGTACCGACCTGGACATCGTCGAAGCACAAGGCCGCGCTCGCGTGGTCACCGAAGAGCTCGATCGGCTCGAGGCATTGATCGCCTCGCTTGAAGAGTCCGACGTCAGTGAAACCACCGACCTCGATGCCCTCAAAGCCGAGATCAACTCGCTCGAGGAACGCATACAACAATTAAAAGAAGCGGCAGAGGCAGACGGTGGTGCCAGTGCGCGCGAGTTCCAAGGCGAAGGTAATCGCCAATACTTAACCGGACTCAAGCTAGGTGGCAACCGTATTGCCATCCTCTTGGATGTGTCGGCAAGTATGTTGGCGCCTGAGGTGGTCAACGTGATTCGAATTCGCAACCAATCCGAGGAAATTCAGCGCTCGGCACGAAAGTGGGTGCAAGCGCTCGATGTTGTCGATTGGCTCACGGCGCAACTTCCCACGGGGTCGAGGTATCAAATCATCCTGTTTAATACCGAGGCGCGCTTTGCCCTGCCCGAGACAAAAGGTCGCTGGCTGGAGGTCGCTGACAGCGCGCAGATTGAACGCGTTGTCGATACGGTTCGAGAAACGTTGCCGAGTGGCGGCACCTCGCTACACAACGCTTTTACATTTTTACAAGAGCTCGACAGTAAGCCCGACAATATCTTCCTCATCACCGACGGGCTGCCTACCCAAGGTAAGTCGGCACCTCGCCGCAATACGGTGTCCGGCCCTGCGCGTCTGAAACACTATCGTGATGCCTTGAGAAACTTGCCCAACAACGTACCGGTGAATGTCGTGCTATCTCCCATGGAGGGCGACCCCGCTGCTGCTTCAGAATTTTGGAAGCTGGCTCAGGAAACAGGCGGCAGCTTTATGGCACCTGCGGAGGATTGGCCGTAATGCCTAAGCGACGACCGACACCTGAAATCTCCCTGTCCTTCCTCGACGTCATTTGCTGCGGGTTTGGCGCTGTCATCTTGCTGTTGATGATTACCAAAACCGTAGAACCGCAGGTGCTCGAAGAATCGACGGTTATAGCCGAAGGTCGAGTAGCGGAACTCACCGAGCAACTCTTTGAAATACGCGGAGAGACCACCGTGCTCAATCGAGATCTTGCAGCAAAGCAGGAGCAGATTTCCAAATTTGAAGAGCAGATAGCGATTTTGCAGGGCGCACTCGCAGCCTCAAAGTCGCGCTATGACTCGTTACAAACCACTCGAAATGCCAACAGCATTGTCGAAGCGCAGCTAGCCATAGCCCGACAGGAACTCAGTGAGGAGGAAGAGCGCCTCTTAGGTCGCGACGCCGAACGTAAAAATCAGTTGATCGGCGGTATTCCCGTCGATAGCGAGTACATCATTTTCATCATCGACACCTCGGGCTCCATGTTCTCCTACGCGTGGGAGCGCATGCTGCGGGAAATGGAAGCAACACTGAACATTTACCCCAATGTGAAAGGCATTCAGGTGATGAACGATATGGGCAATTACCTGTTCAGTCGTTATGCAGGGCAGTGGATTCCTGATACACCAGCACGACGGCAGCTGATTTTGCGTAATCTCGCCAACTGGAACGCATTCTCTAACTCGTCTCCCGTAGAGGGCATCACGCAGGCAGTGCGCTCGTTCTATGATCGTGACAAGAAAATTTCGATTTATGTTTTTGGTGATGAATTCACCGGACGCTCGATCGAAGAGGTGGTGCTAACGGTGGATAAGCTCAATGCGGAAGCACAGACGGGAGAACGTCGAGTGCGCATCCACGCGGTGGGCTTCCCCGTACAGTTTATACGCCCGCCTGAGTTGCAGGACACGGGCATCCGATTTGCTACACTCATGCGAGAACTGACGCATCGAAATGGTGGAACGTTTGTTGGACTCAACGACTTTAGGCCTTAGGGCCAAGCGCGCACTCGCGCTGACTTGTCTTCTAGCGCTTGCCGCATGCAGCGCTCGAGAGGTGGTTGTCGAGGGTAGTTTCCCTACGCCCGTTGTTGATCCTGTGCCTGTTTCTGTAGGCGTTTTGTTTACCAAAGAGTTCCGCGAGCACGAGCTTGTCGATGACGCGACAGGTCGCGGCGAGGCGAGCTGGCGCGTCAGCACTGGCGTCGCACAAGTGAACTTCTGGTCAACCCTGCTACCGGCGTTTTTCCAAAATGTCGTGTTTATTGAAAGCTATGAAGATCTCAATACGTATGACGTCGATGCGGTACTGATTCCCGAAGTCACCGACGTGCAATACGCCATACCGCTCTACACCAATGTAAAGGTGTATGAGATTTGGATGCGCTATCAGCTTTCGCTGGTGGAGCCCGAGCAACTTAAGGACGATGAAAATCAGACCATCGTCACAAAGAACGCGCAGCCATTCGTTCAGTGGCCGCTAACCGCTTACGGTAAAACCCCTACCGCGTTCCTACAGAGTGACACCGACGCCGTGAATGAGGCGGCTGTCATGGCGCTTCGCGATGCGGGCGCAAACTTCATCACCAGCTTTGGTCGCGTGCCAGGCGTGCTTGAGTGGGTAGCAAACCCCGAGGAGGTGCAGTAATGCGAGTGACCGCTCTCCTAGTGATAACAACCGCCATGCTTGGCGGCTG